>JBJMGO010000221.1:0-11352 GCA_045807825.1 Pyrinomonadaceae bacterium
AGGACACTGTCGACAACGACCCGTTCACTGCCGGTGTTCAGGACGAAACAGCAGTGCCACATCCCACGTTAAAAGAGATCACGATCACCACGAGGCTCGAGGCTCCGAGCCCCGGCTGGCAAACCGCGGTGCCATCCACCGTCGTGCTCAGACGAACAAGGTCGAACTGATGAAGAACCGTCGACAAGCTGGCTTTTCGCTCCTCGAGATGATGATCGCGATGACGATCATGCTCATTCTCATGGGCATCGTAACGTCGCTCCTCTCGAGAAGCCTCGGCGTGCGCGCTCGCGAGAGCCAGCGAACCGACGCACTTACCTCCGCCGAGGCAGCACTGAATGTGATGTCTCGCGAGATCGCAAATTCGGGCTTCGGCATCTATACCGGCACCAATTCGCGCCTTGCCAGCAACGGCCTCGTCACCGGCGACTCTAATGCAAGCCAGATCCACTTCCGCGCAAATATCACGAATAACGGTCCGGTGAATACCACACAAAGCGTACTTACAACCGATGACCCAGGTGAGGATGTGACCTACTTCTTCGATCCGAACACGAGCTCGATCGTGCGGTTCGATCCAAACGATAACCCGCAGACCTCGGTCGTCGTCAATAGGATCTCGTCCGTAACTTATACGTATTTTGACTACGTGGGCACCGCGTCGACAGGCGTGCAGACTGCCACTCCGACAGCTAACACAGGCCGCATTCGCATTAACGTCCTCGTCCAGCTTGACCCGATCCAGGGCCAGCCAAACCCGAACGACGTGCAGTTCACATCCGAGGTCACTCTGCGAAACTCGGCGTACATGCTCAACCAGTATTAAAGGAGTCGAATGATAATGAGGGCAGGACTAACAGCTGAAAGGAATGGCGAGAAAGGCGCCGCTATGGTGATGGCGCTGATGATCTCCTTCCTGCTGCTCGCCGCGAGCGCAGGTCTGCTGCTCGAGTCGTCGCTCAACACGCAGAACGTGTCAGACATCACCGCCGAGCAGGAGGCTTATAACGCGGCCGAGAGCGGAATTCAGTCAGCCGTAAATGTGCTCCGCGGCAATGTGGTCCCAAGTCCGCTCATCGACAGCACAAAACCGGCGACCGACGATGCTAACAAGATCAATTTCGTAAAAGCCCTGCGTCTCTCCACCTCCGATGTCAATGGCGATGCGAGTTCGTCGGCACGACTCTCCCGCTGGCTCACCTACGACGGCACATGCAACGACAGGGTGATCCTCGGCAGCTCCGGCTGCACCATGACAGGAACATACGGCTTCAGCGTAACGATCTCAGACCCGGACAATACCGGCACGCAGGTCTCCTACACGACCACCGGCCGCTTTTTTGACAGCGACTCGACGGATATTACTCAAAGGACGTACGGCTCCGGCGGTAACACCCTGATCGTCAAATATACCGGCACCACGCAGACCAACCTTGACGTCTCCGCCGGCCCGACGAACACCAATTTTGGCAAGTTCACGCTCACGATCAACGGGACAGGAGCCTCGATACCGGCATTCAACCGTTTTGAGATCCAGATCCACATGACAAAGCCATACAACGAAACCCGCGTCATCCGCGGCTACGTTGAGACGAACTCGAGCGGACCTCCAAAGATCATCTTCGACGCGCAGACGTTTACCCTCCAGGGAAGCGTAATGACGCTCAATTTTGCATGGGGACTGCCGACGAATGTATCGGTCATGGGCCCGCCGCAGCGATACGGCTACGAAGCCACCATGAGCACCGGCGACGACGTCATCACAGGCACGATGACGTCGCCCGAGCCGGTCCGCGTGCTCGTTCGCTCAACCGGCTACGGTCCGCGCGGAGCGATGAAAAAGCTTGAGGCGATCGTACAAAAAGATTCCTTTAACGATCTCTCCGCTCCCGCGACGCTAACGCTTGTTGGTCCGACAAGTACATCTAGTCCCGCGTCCTCATTTCTCTTCAATCCCGGCTCGTCAAATGTAACCGTCTATTCAGGCGACGACGTCGCGTCGACTGACATCATTCCGCCGATCGGCGTCATGAATCCCACAAATCTCAACACGGTCGAGGACTCAGTCTCAGGCCAGCCGCCGCATCCTTTTAATGGCACCGTCATTGGCTCGCCCTCAGACGTCTCACCTGAGACACCCGACTGGCTCGCGAACCCGGCAGCTCTTGACACGACGATCAAAGGTCTCGCAAACGTCGCGCAATCTTCAGGCGGCTTCTTCCCAAGCGGCACCGCTCCTACATCGTGGGGCAACAATGCGGCCGGCACCGGAATAACGTTTTGCGATGGCAACTGCAGCCTGAGCGGTAATGGTGGCGGAATTTTGGTCGTCACCGGCACGCTCACGCTGAGTGGCAGCTTGAATTTTAACGGAATGATCATCGTCACCGGCCAGGGTGGTATCACCCGCAGCGGCGGCGGCAACGCCACCATTCAGGGAAATATAGTCGTAGCACCGTACGTCGGCAGCCGCATGCAGGACAGCATCGATCCGGCCTCCACGGACACGTTCCTCTCGCCGCAATACGACCTCTCGGGCGGCGGCAACTCGACCGTTGTCTACAACTCTAAGACGCTCGCCAACAGCATGCTAGCCGTCAGCAACTATGTTCTCGGTGTGGCGGAAAAGTAGGACCTAAACAGCAGCAGCCGCTCGCTCGAGAGCGAGCCGCAAAAAGTTTTCGAACAAAATTCGCCCGTCACGGCTCTCGTTGGGATGCTCCCAGCGTGTGGGATTCTTTGACCAGTCTTCAAAGGATTTCTCCAGGTGAAACTGCACCGAGTAGATCAACTGCTCGGTGGTACGTTTGACCATCATCTGGTTTTTACAAAGGTACGAGGTCGCGAGCAGCTTAAAGCCGTCGGGCACGCCGACGACCTGGACGCCGTGATTCTGCCACACGCGGATGATGTCGTCCTCAGTCGTATATCCCTGCCACTGCCCCGCTCCCTGATCGGCGTGTATACGGAATATCGGATCGGTCTTATCGATGATCTTGATAAAGCGATACTGGTACTCAACCATTCGGTTGTTACGCTTTGCAGCAAGCTCCAGATCGTCGAGCGTCTTTAGCTCTGCACCAAAGCTTGTCGCCACAAGCTGATGAGCTCCGCAGATCGCAAGCACCGGCGTGCGCGTGTTTTGGATAAAGTTTCGAAACGACTCGAGATGCTCGGGCTTGTAGTAATCAAAATCCGCAAACGTCCCGCTCATCACGATCGCGTCCGGGCGAAAGTACTCCGCGGCGGCTGCGATCTCCGAGAGGTGGACCGTCAGTGTCTTCGGATTGCGTACCAGCCGCAAAACATTCTGTGCGATGTTGTTGCACGCCATCCCAGAGACCCTGCGCTCAAAGTCGAGTTTGTTCTTGACCTCACCTTCCCAATCGTGAAAAGCGAGTTCCGACAGGTCCGACTCATAGCGCAGCAGATCGTTAACGATCAGCACCTTTGCGTGCTCGATGTTCTTCTCGATCGGCTCGTACTTACAGTACGAAGCTTTGTTGTACGGGAACGGAAGTGTCTCGACCTCGGGTGCCCTTTTTACGCTGTCCAACATCTTTTTCAGGTGTCTTGCGGGCAGCGCAAAGTAGAGCGCAACCGGACAAAACTATATCACCATTTATTAGACGTTAAAAGGGTGTTAGAGGGTGTATGCGACGCTACTTTCGCTGCCGCGTCTCTCTGTCGAACGCGGGCATCAACTCACCCGGGCCGATCTCGCGAAGCTGATCGCGAATAGCGCGAATGAGCTTCGCTCGCGCCATGGACGTGCTTCGCGTGCTCGCTGCCGGCATCACTTCGTTGATGAGCAGGTCAGTTCGCTGCCAGGATGTCTCGAGCTCGTCAGCGAAGGCTGAGATCTTTGTGATGTCGTAGGGCACTGCAAATTGCCCGCATCCAAGCCTTGCGAATACCCGCATATAACGCGCAGTGCTCAGATCGGGACAGGCAAAACGCCTCTTCCCCACCTGCAGCTCGATACCAAGCAGCGTGTAGTCGATGGTTGCGGTATTTTCCTTCTCGGGGACCTCTATAGAAACGGAACGCGTACGGAGGACACGTATCTTTTCGTGGTAGATGGCCGGCAGCCACTCGTCGCCCATTCTAGAGCGAATTTCCACCGCGACATCCATGTTGAGGTTAGTTCTCGATCAGTGCGTAAGAATCCGGAGCAGCCGGCTGACGTGAGAATCGTTCGATCGTGCCGCTGGCAAATATGCCGAAGTACAGCACGCCCAGCACCGTGATCACCAGCGCGGTCGCAAGACTCGCCGGCACTCGCGGCGCGGCCCAGTCCGACACCCTCTCTCGGAAGAACATCACGACGATCAGTCGCAGATAATAATAAGCCGAGATCGCGGAGCCAACGACAGCCACGACAACAAGCAGGGTGACGATCGGATTATTCGCAGAGATCGCGGGACCAAACACCAGCACCTTTCCCATAAACCCCGCCGTAAGCGGCAGCCCCAGCAGCGAGAGCATAAAGAGCGACAGGGAGAATGACAGCACCGGAGCGTTGAATCCGATGCCATTGTAATCGTCAAAGTCAGAACGGCGGTCGTTCTTTTGACCAAGCAGCGTCACGATCGCAAAAGCGCCGAGATTTGTCACAGCGTACGTCACCATGTAGAACGCAACCGATGCGATCGCCGCATCGCGACTCGCAGCGTCGCGAGCCAGGCCCGCACCGATGAATCCAACCATCGCGTAGCCCGCATGGGCGATCGACGAATACGCGAGCATTCGCTTTACGTTGTTCTGCAGGATCGCCGCGACATTTCCAAAGACGATCGTAATGATCGCCAGCACCGATAGCGCCGAGATCCAGGAATCATGGAGATAACCCGATACCGCGACTCCTGAGACCAGTGGAAAGCCGAGCACAAAAACCCGCAGGAACGATGCCATCGCGGCCGACTTTGGCCCCGCGGCCATAAATCCCGTGATCGGCGTCGGCGCGCCTTCATAAACATCCGGTGTCCACACATGAAACGGCGCCAACGCTACCTTAAATCCAAATCCGACGATCATCATCGCGCTGCCGATGAGCAGCAACGCCGGGAAATTCGGTGCTCCCATTCTCGAGGCGATCACGGTGAGATTTGTGGAGCCTGTCGCGCCGTAAATGAGGGCCATTCCGTACAGCAAAAATGCTGAGGCAAACGAACCGAGGATGAAGTACTTCATCGACGACTCATTAGACTTGAGGTCCGACTTTCTCATGCCGGCCATCACGTATGTCGCGATCGACGAGGTCTCAAGGCCTAAGAAAATGACGACAAGATCATTCCCCGCCGACATCATCATCATGCCGAACGTCGCAAACAGCAGCAGCGCATGGTATTCGCCGACCGGCACATCCTCACGCTCGACCCAGACCGTCGACACGAGTACCGTCACCAGCGTCACGAGCAGGAACACGAACGAGAAGCTCAGCCGAAGATTGTCGTTCGCGATCATCCCGCCCCACGTCAGCGCGGGCACATTGCCTGCCCATAGATTTGTCAGCAGCACGCCCGAGATGACCAGAGCAACGACCGAGATCGCTCCCGTGATCGCACGCTGCTTTGGCACAAAGCTGTCATAGAGCATCACGATGACGCCCGCCGTCGCGACCACCAGCTCAGGAAGTATCGCCGAGACGCTCGTGCTCGGTGCTGTGAGTTCTGTTAGCAGAGTAACCATCTAAACTTCTTCAGCGGCTTGGCCGATTCGCCAGTCGGAGGAGCAACTTCTCCAGCCGCTACTTTTCGATCAAAATATCCGTTTGCTTCAATTCCGTTTTCTCGATCGTCCCACCCGCCTGCGGCATCAGCCGCGTCTGAATGGCCTTGACGGCCTCGTCACTCCGTCTCAAAAACGGCTTTGGATAAACGCCCATGTACACCATCAATATCAGCAGCGGGATCATGATACCGATCTCACGCCATGACAGGTCGGCGAGGACGCGGTTCTTCGCGTTCGTCACCTTGCCAAAAAACACTCGCTGAACCATCCACAGCATGTAAACCGCTGCAAAGATCACGCCGGTTCCGGCAAACATTGTTGCCACATAATTCCAGTTGACGCTCTGCGCGCTCAGGGCATGCCCGGTAAACGATCCAAGCATGATCAGGAATTCGCCAACAAAGCCATTCAAGAACGGCAGTCCGATCGATGACATTGTCGTGATGACAAACAGCGTCGCGTATATGGGCATAACATTCGCGAGCCCGCCAAATTGCGTGATCTCACGCGTATGCCGCCGCTCGTAAATAAACCCTACGAGCAGGAAGAGTGCTCCCGTCGAGATGCCGTGATTCAGCATCTGGTAGACGGCACCCTGCATTCCCATCTCAGTGAATGAGAACATCCCGAGAATGACAAACCCCATGTGAGCGACCGACGAATACGCGACGAGGCGCTTCACGTCCGGCTGCACCATAGCGACCAGTGCGCCGTAAATGATGCCGATGATCGCGAGGATGATAAACAGCCACGCCCACTCACGCGCCTGCGCCGGAAACAGTCCAAAGTTGAATCGCATCAACCCGTACGTGCCCATCTTCAGCAGAATCGCCGCTAGGATGATCGATCCCGCCGTCGGAGCCTCTGTATGTGCGTCAGGCAGCCACGTGTGGAATGGAAACACCGGCACCTTGATCATGAAGGCAATAGCAAACGCCCAAAACATCAAGAAGCCGGTCGTGGGAGAGATGGCCAGGGTCCCTGTCTTCACAGCGTTTGCTAGCACGGGGTAATCGAATGTCCCGGCAGCAGTGCCCCCGGGAATATTCGCGTACGCGTAATACAAGGCGATGATTCCGACCAGCATCAGCAAGCTGCCAAATGCCGTAAAGATAAAAAACTTAACCGCTGCGTAAATGCGATTCTCGCCGCCCCAGATCCCGATCAGGAAGAACATCGGCACGAGCGACGCTTCAAAAAACAGGTAAAAGACCAGCAGGTCGAGCGAGACAAAAACGCCGATCATGGCCGACTCGAGCAGCAGTAGAAATACGTAGAAGGCCGTCGCCTTTTTTTCAACAGCGTGCCACGTCGACAGCACCGCGATCGGCATTATAAAGGTCGTCAGCAGTACCAGCCAAAAGCTTAGCCCATCGACACCAACGTGATAATTCGTATTGATCGCCCGGATCCACGAGACATTCTGCTCAAAAGAAAATCCGCTCGGCCCCTGCACCGCCGACTTAGAAAACAGCGCGAGCGACACAACGAAATTTAACAGCACGAAGATCAGCGTCACCCACTTCAACTGCCCTTCGTTCCGCCAAAACGCCTGATGCGCCAGCAGCAAACCAGCGCCCACCAGCGGCAGCACTATTAGGACGGTCAGCAAATTTCCGTTGAGGAAGTCCATATGGAACGCCGGTATCTTGCCGGCCACGCTAGCTCACCAATTTCAACCCGTAATAAATAAAGTACCCAAGCACCGCCAAAGCGCCGACGAGAATGATCGCCGCATAGCTCCGCACAAACCCAACCTGGAGGCCGCGGACGACATTCCCCATCTCCATCACAAAATGGCCGATGCCATTGACGATGCCGTCGATAAAGCCGACGTCAAACCCTTTCCACAAACCCTCTCGTGAGAGATTTGCGATCGGGTCGACGATGTAGCCGTTGTAAAGTTCGTCGATCCGCCATTTCTCGGCGAGTATCCTTGGCAGCCGCGTGAGCGGATTTGGTCTGAATACCGCGAATCCAATGCCGATGCCCACGATCGCCAACCCAAGGGAAAGCAGCGCCAGCAGACGCTCCGTCGACAGCTCGCTCGCATTGTGCTCCGCCGTGGGCTCTGCTTCACGTCCGGTGGCGTGCTCAGCTTGCTTCTCCGCGACCGGTGAATACGCCTTCTCAGCCTTTGTGGCATCGCCGGTCGCCGGGTGCGGCTTTGCGATGATCGGCTCGAGCGTTCGCTCAAAAACGTTCACGTCACCCGCACCGACGAGCGAGCTCAGCGCGTACGGAATGCCGACCAAACCGCCCACGGTAGACAAGATCGCCAACACGACCAGCGGCAGCGTCATCGTCCACGGCGACTCGTGCGGCTTGAAATCATGCGGTATGCCGTGATGCTCCTCATCATCGTCATCATGGGTAAGAGTGACGCCTTCAGGCGTTTCCGCGTAAGCATGGTCGGCGTGAACAGCACTCACGTCCGTCGCATCGTCCGCCGCCGCCCCACTATCAAACGCATGCTCCTCCGCTTTCGCGGCATCGTGCTCGCCGCCGATGTCGAGGTGAAAACGCTCTTCACCCCAAAAAGTCATCACCATCAGCCGCGTCATGTAGACGGCAGTGAGCACCGCCGTTAAAAGGCCGAGAGCCCAAAGCACGTAGTTCCATGGTGCAGGCAACGCCGTTGTCGCGAAGGTGCGATACAGGATCTCGTCCTTTGAGAAAAACCCGGCAAACGGCAATATCCCACAGATCGCGAGCCACCCGGCCATCATCGTGAAGAACGTGATGGGCATGTACTTTTTCAACGCGCCCATCCGCCGCATGTCCTGCTCGTGATGCATCCCGTGGATGACCGAACCTGAGCCGAGGAACAGCAGCGCCTTAAAAAAGGCGTGCGTCATCACATGAAAGATCGCCGCCACAAACGCACCGACGCCGCACGCAAGGAACATATATCCCAGCTGCGACACGGTAGAGTACGCGAGCACCTTCTTAATATCGTTTTGCGCGAGACCGATGGTTGCGGCAAATATCGCCGTCGCACATCCTATCAGCGCGACGATCAGCATCGCGGTCGGTGCATTCTGATAGATCGCGTTGCAGCGAACCACCATATAAACTCCCGCCGTGACCATAGTCGCCGCGTGAATGAGCGCCGACACAGGCGTTGGCCCTGCCATCGCATCAGGCAGCCATGTAAAGAGTGGTATCTGCGCCGATTTGCCCGTCGCACCAATGAAAAGCAGACACGCGACCGACGTTATTCCGCCCGCGAATATCGCCTTCCACGCCAATGGCTCCTGCGCCATTGCCGCAAACGCCGACAACGCACTGTGCACCTGACCGCCATCCACCGCCTTGTCGTAAAACGAGATCGAGCCGGTGAGCGTGTAGATCAGAAACACACCGATCAGCACGCCCCAGTCACCGATGCGGTTCATTACGAACGCCTTCTTCGCCGCCTTCCGGGCCTCGTCAAGCTTGATGTAATAACCGATCAGCAGGTACGAGCACAGCCCGACGCCCTCCCAACCGACAAACATCAGCAGGAAGTTATCAGCCAGGATCAGCGTCAGCATCGAGAACATGAAAAGGTTCAGATACGCAAAAAAGCGGTAGAACCCCTTGTCCCCCTTCATGTAGCCCGTCGCAAAAATGTGGATCAGCAGCCCGACGAATGTGATAAAACACGCGTATATCCCCGACAGCCGGTCCATGCCCAACGCAAAATCCGCACGAAATCCGCCAACCTGTATCCAGGTCCAGAGGTGATCGAGAATCGGCTGGTCGATCCGCAACGCGCCGCCGTCAGCGACAAACGCGAGATAAAACGCCACGATCGTCGAGATCGCGATCGTCCCGCACGCCACCACGCCCGAGAACAGCTCGTTCTTCAATCGCCCGCCAACGAGCCAATTGATCACCGCCCCGGCGAGCGGAGCAAAAATGATGATGCTTAGAAGGTTGTTCTCCATCTAAAACTCAATCGATGACGAGCATCATCTCGTGCATCGTCGTTTCAAATCCGTTCCTCTCAAAAAGCCTTTGCCCGGCGGCGTTTTGAACGGCGACCGAGAGGAGCACCTTGTTTGCCCCGAGCTGCTTCGCCTCCTCGCGAACTCCCGCGATCAATGCGTCACCGGCTCCCTTGCCTCGTGCGGCAGGCTCAACGTAAATGTCATGCAGCCACGCGACGTTTGTCGCAAGCTCCGCGTAAAGCATCGGCTCGTATTCAAAGTACGCGAAGCCAACCACCTCGCCGTCCGACTCCGCAACCAGCACCGACCCTTGCTCCGCGCGGTCGCCGTAAAACCTCTCCGCACCCTCTCGCGTCGCGATCTGCGTAAACCGCCGTGGGTTCCAGCCCGCATGCAATTCAAATAGCGCGACCGCGAATTCAGCGACCCTGGCCGCGTCCGCTCGCGTTGCCTTGCGAACGGCAACGGGCATCCTAATTTTTCAAAATACTCGCGTCGTCCACATCGATCGACAGCCGGTTGCGGAAAAACGCGATGATGATCCCCAAACCCACAGCCGCCTCAGCCGCCGCGACCGACATCACCATAAAAACAAAGAGCTGCCCAATGACGTCGCCGTAGTACCGCGAAAAGGCGACGAATGTCAGGTTCACCGCATTCAGCATCAGCTCGATACACATGAACATCCCGATCGCGTTGCGCTTGAATATCACGCCCACCGCGCCGATCGTAAAGAGTATTCCTGACAATGCGAGATAACTCGCTAGACTCGGTTCCATAGTGTCAGTAGTCCGCACCCTGAGTAAGGGCTTGGGCTCTTCATCTATTCAACAAAATCATCCCCGCGGCGAAGTTCCTCCGCGTCCGCGACAAGCTCAAGCCTCGGCTGCTGCAGCCGCCGCACGAGAATTACGGCCCCAATGACCGCCATCAAAAGCAGCACACCGACTATCTCTACCGGCAGCAAATAAACCGTGTACATCGACTGCCCGATCGACAGCGTCTTGCCCGCAGTCACCGCCTGGTCCGACGCCTGCTGCGGAGCACGCATGACAGCATAAAAGACGAATAGCGTCTGTGCCAGCAGCACGATTCCAAGGCCGCCGCCAAGCGCCCAGAGATATTTAAGGCGGTTGACGCTGATCTTTTCGTCGAGATTTAGCAGCATGATCACGAATACGACGAGCACCATGATCGCACCCGCGTAGATCAGCACCTGGACCACCGCGATAAATGGAGCCGCAAGCGTAATGTAGATACACGACAGCGCAATAAAAACTCCGATCAGCGACATCGCGCTGTACAACGGATTTTTGTGATACACCATCGAGATCGCGCACATGATCGCAAACCCGGCAAACAAGAAAAATAAGGCCGTTCCAGCCATACCAAACTCTAACCACAGATGGACACGGATGGACACAGATATGTTGAGGACGATTCAGCATATCTGAGTTCATCTGTGTTTATCTGTGGTTTCATCTCCTACCTATTCACCACAAAAACAACCACCGTCGTCACGATCACATTCGCCAGAGCGACGGGCAGCAAAAACTTCCAGCCAAAATTCATCAGCTGATCAAACCTGAACCGCGGCAGCGTCCCGCGTACCCAGATATAAAAGAAAAGGAAGAAACAGATCTTCGCCAAAAAGGCGACGTGACTCGCGATCGCGTACGGTATC
>JBJMGO010000222.1:0-3999 GCA_045807825.1 Pyrinomonadaceae bacterium
GGACTTTCTTGCAGTGCAACAGGCATCGTGGCTCATTGTCTCTGATTCGGGAGGCGTGCAGGAGGAAGCACCTTCACTCGGCAAGCCGCTGCTCGTGATCCGCGAGAATACCGAGCGGCCCGAGGCGATAGACGCAGGCGTTTCGAAGCTTGTCGGCTCGAGCCCGACAAAGCTCCGGCTGCTCCTCGAGGAGAATTATGCCGTCGACACCTGGACGAGGTCGGTCAAACAGATCGCAAATCCGTTTGGCGATGGCAGGGCCGCCGAGCGGATCGTGAATGTTATCGCGGAGAAACTTAGCAAAGAGAGCGAACTCACATTCGCGCTGCTGGCAGCATAGGACGTTTTTTTAATGAGTGCGGACAAAAAAGCAGGTCGACATCTGCTCACCGTGTTGGTGGAGGACTATTTCCACGTCGGTGCGTTTGAGAATCTGATCCAGCAGCGAAACTGGTCCAATTTTGAGCCGCGGTACCGCCAAAACACGATAAAAACGCTGGAACTTTTGGACCGCTATAAAGCGAAGGCCACGTTCTTCGTCCTCGGGTGGATCGCGGATCAGGATCCTGAGCTGGTGCGCGAGATCGTAGCACGCGGGCATGAGGTTGCGAGCCGCGGGTTTTATCATCGTGGGTTAAAGAATCTCACGGTAGATGAGTTTCGCGAGGACCTTCGCCGCACGAGCCGCGTTATCGAGGCCGCGACGGGCCAAAAGGTGCAGGGCTATCGAGCGGCCGAGAAGCTGCAATTCGGCAAAGACGACTGGATCATCGATGTCCTTGCAGAGGAAGGGTATGCGTACGACGCCTCATTCATGCCCAGTGGAAGCACTGAGAAGTATCGCTGCGTCGCGCATCTTGAGCATCCGATCGACAGGCATATCTGGGAATTCCCGTACGCGACGCTGGACCTCGGTATCGGTGTGCTGCCGATCTCAGGCGGGAATTACATTCGACAGTTTCCGTATACGTTCATGCGAAAGGCAATAACCGGCTGGAGCAGCCGCACGGATCAGCCTTTTCCATTCTATTTTCACGTCTGGGAGCTCGACCCCGAGCAGCCGCGCATCTCGGCGGCGTCAAAGGTCACGCGTCTGCGCCACTACCGCAAGCTCGACAAGATGGAGTGGATACTCCATGAGAATCTAGCCCTATACGAGAACGTCGGGATCGCGGATCACTTAGGGATCAAAAAGGCCTTTAAAAGGCCCAAGCTCGCAACCTCGTCATCCGGCGCGAGACACGAGCCAAAAGAGCGAGTCACAGGTAGCAAAACGCAGATCTCCGTCGTCATTCCTTGCTACAACGAGGAAGAGGCGCTGCCATACCTCGCCAACACTCTTCGCTCTGTCGAGACGAAGCTTGGTGACGGTGGTTATGCCGCGAATTTCATCTTTGTCGATGACAAGAGCAATGACGCGACCCTGCATATCCTCGAGGAGCTTTTTAGTGAATGGGAGAACGTACGGATCATCCAGCACAAACAAAACTGGGGTGTCGCGGCCGGCATTTTGACGGGAATTCGTTCTGCAAAGACCGAGATCGTCTGCTCGATGGACTGCGACTGCACATACGATCCGCATCAGCTGCTCCGGATGCTGCCAAAGCTTGAGAACGGCGTCGATCTCGTAACGGCATCGCCCTACCACAAGGATGGCGGCGTGCGGAACGTTCCGGGCTGGCGGCTGTTTTTATCGAAGGGTGCGTCGTTCCTCTATCGCCGCGTGCTGCGGTCAAAGCTCGACACATATACAAGCTGCTTTCGCGTCTATCGACGCTCGGCATTCGTCGGTATGGAGCTGGACGAGACCGGTTTCCTCGGTGTTGCGGAGATGCTCGGAAGAGTGGATCTCGCTGGGGGAGAGATCGTCGAATTCCCCGCCGTGCTCGAGGTGCGTCTCTTTGGGATATCAAAGATGAAGACAGCAAAAACGATGGTCGGGCACCTTAAGTTATTGACACGATTGGCGAAACTACGCTTGTTTCGGAAATCCGAGATAATTCAAGCTTCTATCCCAACAGAGAAATTACAAATTTCTAATACCCCAACGGACTAGAACTGTATTTATATGACACCAGTAGCTCAAGCGGAACGGCTCATGATGCTGCCGTCCGACCAGGACATCACCGGACGTACATTTGATGAGCGAGAAATCGCTCTCGTGACCGAGGCCCTCCGCTCGGGTACGTTGACAACCACCAAGGGAAGCTTTGGCAAACGACTTGAAGAAACCTTTGCCGAGAAGCTGGGCGTGAAATACGCCTACGCCTGTACGTCGGGCACGGCCGCCATCCACATTGCGGTCGCGGCCGTCAATCCCAACCCCGGCGACGAGATCATCACAACCTCCATCACGGACATGGGTGCACTGACGCCGCTGATGTACCGCGGCGTGGTTCCAGTCTTTGCCGAGGTCGATCCAAAGACACTCAACGTCACCGCCGACACCATCAAGGCAAAGATCTCGGATCGCACAAAGGCGATCATCGTCACGCACCTTTTTGGAAATCCCTGCGACATGGCTCCGATCATGGAGCTGGCTCGCGAGAGGAACATTCCTGTTATCGAGGACTCGGCTCAGACCTTCCTCGCAAAAGCGGGTGAAAACTTCGCCGGTGCGGTTGGCGATATCGGCTGCTTCTCACTACAGCAGGGCAAGCACATGACCACCGGCGAAGGCGGCGTGGTCGTCACCAACGACGAAAAGCTCGCCCGGCATATGTTCCTCTACATCAACAAGGCGTGGGGCTACGGCGACTCCAATCCTGATCACTATTTCATGGCCTTGAACTACCGCATCAGCGAGCTTCAAGCCGCTGTTGCCCTTGGACAGATCGAGAAGCTGGAAGAGTGCGTCGTAAGCCGCCAAAAGACCGCGGCGATGCTGACCGACCTTCTTCAGGGGATACACGGTGTTGAGACGCCGGTCATCGCCGACGGCAACACGCACGTTTATTGGAAGTACTGCCTCACGATCGACGACAGCAAGATCGAGGGCGGCTCGCCAGCACTTGCAGCGTTGCTCAAGGAGAAGAACATCTTCACCGCACCGCGTTACATCGTGAAGCCGGCATTCATGTGCCAGGTATTCCAGGAAAAGAAGACGCTCGGTGATTCGCAATTCCCCTTCAACCTCGCTCGCGAGGGTGCGGTGGATTACGAGATGCAAAACTATCCGATGACCGCGAAGGCGCTCAACGACGTCCTAGTGCTCCCGTGGAACGAGAAGTATACCGAGGAGCATGTACGGTACATCGCCGACAACGTCCGCATCGCGGCGTCCACGCTGAGGAAGTAAGAATTTGAACCACAGATGGACACAGATGGACACAGATGAACCCAGATAAGTTATCTGTGTTTATCAGTGTCCATCTGTGGTTTCGCCTTCATTAATATGAGCAAACTAAAGTTTGGACTAGTTGGAGCCGGCGGTATCGCACAAGCGTACGCGCAGGCATTTAACGAGAGTGAGTGCTGCGAGCTGGTCGCGGTTGCTGACGTACGTCCCGAGGCCGCGGCAGCGCTCGCCGAGATCGCGGGCGGCAAGGCTTACGGCGACTACAAGCAACTCGCGGATATCAAGCTAGACGCGGTGATCGTTGCGACGCCGCCATCGACGCACCCTGAGATCGCGTGCTTCTTTATGGAGCTTGCGAAACCGGTGCTCTGCGAAAAGCCCCTCACGACAAACCTCGCTGACGCTGAAAAGATGATCGCCACTGCTCAAAAGAACAATGTTCTTTTCACAATGGCGTCTAAGTTCCGCTACTGTGACGACGTGATCAAGGCCAAAGGCATTCTCGCCTCGGGCATGCTTGGTGACGTGCTGCAGTTTGAGAACGCCTTCACCGCGAAAGTCGATATGTCCAAGCGGTGGAACAGTGACGAGGCCATTTCGGGTGGCGGCGTGCTCATCGATAATGGCACGCACTCGGTCGATATCATTCGCTACTTCCTGGGCAGCATCGAGTCTGTGCTGGTTGTCGACGCCGGCGATGA
>JBJMGO010000223.1:0-6788 GCA_045807825.1 Pyrinomonadaceae bacterium
AGTTGAAGCGGAACATCAGATTCTGCTTTGACGTGAGGTTGTGGTCGAGGCGACCGTCAAAGATCGTCTGGCGATAATGACCTGTGTAGTCGAGATGTCCGTCCGAAGGCAGAACGAATGCCGGCAGCGTCGGCGAGAGGAACGTCGTGCGGTTCTGGTTGGTTCGCTCAGCGGTGCCAAAAAAGAACGTCTTGTCCTTGATGATCGGACCGCCGACGGAGCCTGAGACCTGGCCAAGCCTGTCTGGAATATCAACAGGCAAGATCGCTTGGAGCGTGCCAGGAGTTACACACGTTGCGGCTACGGACTTGGGACAGAAGTTTTTGGTGGAGAAACTCTTCGCCTGCCAACTGCCGCCGGGACGATAGAGGCCGATGATCTCTCCGCGAAACTGGTTCGTGCCGGACTTGGTAACGATATTCAGCGCGGGACCGGACGTCCAGCCAAACTCGGCTGAGAAGGCGTTCGTCATGACATTGACCTCCTGCACCGCACCGAGTGGAATGGTCGCGACACCGACCTGACGGCCCCAGCCTTCGTCGTTGCTAGCCCCGTCGATGAGATATGTCGTCGCACGGCGTGAACCGACGCCGGTGATGAAGTAGGTCTGATTTACAAAAAGATCGCCAGTACCCTTGCCTTGCCGAAAGGCCGAGTTGAGCAGCGGAATGGTTGTGAATTTACGCCCGAGGATGGGAGTTTCGTCGATGTGTCTTGCGTCGACGATGAGGCCGATCTGGGGATCGTTACGCACGCCCTCGGCTGTACCTAGCACCGTCACCTGCGCCGTGCCGCCCGCCACGGTGAGCTTGACGTTCACCTGCGAAGTCTCGCCGACACGCAGTACGAGGCCGCTGACGTCGTTGGCGGCAAAGCCTGACTTATTCACCCTTACTGTATAGCGACCGTTGACCGACAAAGCCGCGAATGTCGCACCATTATCTGTCGTCACGGCATCGCGGGACTGGCTCGTGAGCTCGTCGGTGACGGTCACGCTCGCACCAGGAACGACTGCGTTATTTTGGTCGACGACCGTGACCACAATGGCCGCGGTATTCGGCGACTGTGCGAGTGCGGCGACGGCAAAGAGAGCGATGAGCAATATACTCAGGAGGTACAGCTTTGTCATGAGTTTCCTCGTGTGAGTGGATAGTACGAATCACACAGTCTAATAAGAGCTGCGAACTACTACCAATGCTCGGAGTTTACTGAAGTGCGGCGACGAATCTCTCAACAACCGTGTGGGTGGCGGCGAGGGTTGAGTTCTCGATGAGTGGGAGGAAGAGAATGGCGAGAATCGCGGCGACGCCGACAAGGGTTGCGAGGCCGCTATGGAGCGGATTGCCATGCGGGGCGGTCTCGCTGAGGGCGATCAGGTGCTCGACGCGCTCCGAGATCTCGCCGCCTTTCTCAACGAGGTACGCACCTGCGGGTAGAACCGGCGTCATTCCGTGAGGCACAAGCTTCGCGATTTTGACGAGCGCCGAGGCGAGATCGAGCGCGGACGCGGAGCTCTTTGCCGCCGCGAATTCGTCAGCGGCCGACTCGGCTGTCTCGGCCCACGCGTCGTCGAGACGGCTGCCGAGCGGCAGGATCACGAGGTCGCGACATACGCGCAGGACACCCCGTTTGAGATTGTCGAATGAGGCACGGTGACCATTCTCATGATCGATCGCGGCGGCGAGCTCGTTTTCGTCGAGCGACGACAGGACGTGGCGAGCGACAAAAACCTTCGGGCGAAAAATGCCGATCACCCCGATCACAGGGAAAGGATGCTCGATCAGATGAACCGGACCCGCGATCCCTGCAACGCTGATCTCAGTGGCGTCTGCGAGCCAGTTCGTAAGCAAACGTCGTGTGATATACCAAGTGCGAAAGACGCGGAATAGAGCGACCAGCACCGCAACTGACGACGCAAGAGCGATGAGTGCCATCTTCAGGCTGACTGTCTCGCCGGACTCGTGTGGTTCTAACAGTAGATAAGACGGAGCCACAAAGGCTCCAACAAAAACAATCGCCAGCACGACCGGCATTACGCGAAGGCCGATGATCACGCGTGCCTTGGCGGCGGGCGAGAAGCGCGCGATCTTGCCCGACACGACCCTCCAGACTGCGGACGCGAGCGCGGCGACCGCGATGTTCACGATCAACACGAACGCGAGAATGAGTGATATTCCAAGCAGGAAGTACATTAGTCTCGAAGCTGCTTTCTCTTTGCCTTGACCAGACGCTCGAGCTCGTCGAGGAGCTCGCGGTCTTTTTCCGAGACGCGGTCGACGATGGTTGCGAGCACGGGTTCGACACGGCCGAGGCTCGAGTCAAGCAGGCGGTCGAGGACGTCCTCGGCGACGGTTCGCTCCACCTCAGCTTCTGTGTACCGAATGCTGTACACGAATGCGCGGCCCTCTTTACGACGCTCGAGCAGCCCTTTTTTGTAAAGCCGATCGAGCGTGGTCATTACGGTCGTGTACGCGTAATTTGCCCCAAGCGCGTCGATGACGGCCGTGACGCTTTGTTCGCCGCGATCGCGTACGGCGATCATGACACTCTGCTCAAGCTCGCCGAGCGAGCCCGTGACAGCATCAGCCAGCCGCCTAAATCCCCTGAGTCTGACTTTCATACGTGAGAATGAGTATATGCGCGCGGCTATATCTGTCAAAGCGAAGTGCCTGATGCCCTGTGGCGGCCTTTGCGGTCTTAGCCCCTGGCGTAAGAAGGATCGTTTTTCACGCAAAGGCGCAAAGCAACGCAAAGAGACGCGAGGAACTATGAGCCAACTGGGCCCTGTGTTGCGGTGCGAGCGAAAAACGGGATAATTCAGCTATGAATAAGCTCCGGTTTTTGGTCGGCTTTTTGCTGGTTCTAACCTCTGTACAGCACACATTTGCGCAGGGCAGTGGCGTAAACGGGCGGAAACCGCGCGTGATCGCACCGTTCGGAAGGGTGGCGGTCCCGCCTCCTAAAAAGAGCGTTGACCTCATCATCTCGGGCGGGACCATCATCACGATGAACTCAAAGCACGAGGTCATCGAGTACGGTGCGATCGCCATCAAGGGACAGGAGATTGTGATGGTCGGAACCGATGCGGAGGTGATGTCAGGTTTTACAGCCCGTCGCACTATAGACGCCATCGGTAAGGTCATCATTCCGGGCCTGATCAACACGCACACGCACGTGCCGATGTCGCTGTTTCGCGGGATCGCGGACGATCTGGACCTGCAGGAGTGGCTGACGAAGTACATCTTCCCGGCGGAGGCGAAGAATGTCGACGAGCAGTTCGTACGTGCAGGGACGCGGCTCGGGCTTGCCGAGATGATCCGCGGCGGGACGACGACGTACTGCGACATGTACTACTTTGAGGACGCGATCGCTGATGAGACTAAAAAGGCGGGTGTGCGGGGCGTTCTCGGTGAGACGGTGATCCAATTTCCCGTGGCCGATAACAAAACGCCTGATGAAGCCCTGGCATACTCAGACCGCTTTTTAGCGAAATGGAAGAACGATCCGCTCATCGTTGCCGCTATCGCTCCGCACGCGCCATACACGGTGCCGACGGAGGTTCTCAAAAAGGTCAGGGCACTCTCCGACAAGTGGAATGCACCGGTCGTGATCCACGTCGACGAGACAAAAAAGGAGCACGAGGACATAAGGAAGCAGTACGGCGACACGCCGGTGACCTATTTGAATAAGATCGGCTTTCTCTCAAACCGCACCATCGCCGCCCATCTCGTGTGGATCACTCCGGAGGAGATCGACATCCTCAAACGCGTGGGAGTCGGTGCCGCACACAATCCGCAGTCGAATATGAAGCTCGCCTCCGGCGTCGCCCCCGTTCCTGCAATGCTGGCCAAAGACGTTGCCGTTGGCCTCGGCACCGACGGGGCGGCATCGAATAACGATCTAGACATGTGGGAGGAGATGGATACGGCGGCAAAGCTGCACAAGGAGTTTACGGGCGATCCAAAGGTCGTCACTGCCGAACAGGCGTTCGAAATGGCCACAATTCGCGGTGCGACGGCGTTGCATCTCGACCGGATCACCGGCTCTTTAGAGGTTGGCAAACGTGCCGACATCGACATTGTGGACATCGATTCGCTCCACCAGACGCCTCGATTCAACGTGTATTCAGCCCTTGTTTACACTACAAAAGGCTCGGATGTACGCACGGTGATCATAAACGGCCGCATCGTAATGCTCGACCGCCGGTTGCTCACGTTAAACGAAGATGATATAAAAAAAGACGCAAACGCATACCGCGATAAAATCATCAAGAGTTTGAAGCAGTGATCTCGCGGGCATATCAAAGCCCCCACTAAATCTCGGTCGTTTGCGTTTTTTCGGTCAGTTAAGTGAGCCTTCAAATAGGCGTAATCGCTTGACCTTTACGGAAAACTCACGTCGCTAGGAGGATGCGAATATGCCGTTAAATGTCAGAAGGTTTTACTCTTCTATTTTTCTAGCCCCAGCTTTTTTTCTCTCGATTTCATATTCACAGATCACGACGCCGTCATCGTCTCCGCAGCCAGTAAATACGCAGGTCGCGGGCACGCAAGCCCAGCCCCTGCAGGCTCCGACCTCGGGTGAGGTGATGCGGGACCGCATTACAAAGGCCAAGGCCTACATCGCGGTTCGCAATTACAACGCCGCGATCTATGAGCTCGAGAATATTCGCAAAGAGACTGCCGATCCGGCCGTTCAGAGTGTCACGAACGTGCTCTTGATGAATAGCTATCTTGAGCTCGGGGATTATAAGCGGGCGCAGGGATTCCTTAACCAGTTTTACGCCGAGCAAAAGACGACCAAATCGGGTGCTTTGGCGGCGTATTCCGCGGTCGCGGGACAGGTCGTCGCGGGTGCCCGCAATCGTGCCGAGCGTTACAAAGCGTTGGGCCTCGACCCGATGAACCGCCTCCTGCCGCTCGAGGCTTTGAATGACCTGCAAAACATGCGGGACACGCTTGAGCTCGTGATCACGCAGTCCAAGGAGATCGGCCAGACGCCCGCTAAAACCAAAGAGGCGATGGCGATCCTCGAGGAGGCGACCGGCTCACGTGCGATGCTGGCCCGCGATACGTACGACGCTAAAAAGTGGCGTGACGAGGTCGGCGACACCCGCGAGGCGATGACGACCGGCAATATGAAGGTCCTGACCGCCACCACCGAGGACGGCGTCAACAGCGAAGTCGTCGCTCCAAACAATACCCCGGCGAATAACGCTCAGCCGCCTTCTCAACAGCCGGTGAATGACAATTCGACAGCCGCAGCACGTCCGCGAACCGTGCCGGACGCCGCTCCGCCTCAGACCGCTAAGTTAGACACACCGGTCTACGTCCCCACCTCATCCAGTTCGCAGCCCGACACCAAGCTGATCCAAAAAACGGTGATGCAGCAGCCGGTGAATCAGCCCGCACCGCAGCCCCGTGTACAGGAGACTGCTAAGGCCGACGCACCAAAGACTGAGGCCGCCGCCGATGCCGCAAAAAGCGACAAGCCGGTGGACGTTGGAGGTTCGCTGTTGAGCTACGCGACCGAAAAGCCCACACCCGTTGTGCCGGCCGCAGCAAGGGCAATGCACACGACCGGTGTCGTCCGCGTCGATGTGACCGTCGATGAAAAAGGTGACGTCGTCGACGTCCAAAAAGCCTCAGGCCCGGGTCTCCTGCAGGCGGCGGCAAAGGACGCTATCAAAAAGTGGAAGTTCAAGCCCTTCCTCCGCGACGGCCAACCCGTTAAGGCAAATGGATTTGTGAATTTTAACTTCGCGCTTTAGGGGATCGGCCACAGAGGGCACAGAGATAAATGAGAAGGCGGCCCATCAGGTCGCCTTTTTTCGCGTTTCGGTATATTGCCGTTGCCTTCAGGCAACGGACGCGAGCTCCCGACAGTTCCTCGGCTTTAGCCGAAATTGGGCCACAGCCAGGTCCAACTCAGAGCCCACAAACGAACGGCAATATTGCCGCTTCGCCAACTTCGCCATTTGCGACTTTTACATCAAAGTAAGACAAGTTTGCCATCTGTGACATCCTGACTCCCGCTCGTTTCTGTTTTGGTGGTACAAAAAGAGTGTCGACGCTTGGCGTCACCAAGGTGCAAATATCATGAAACTAGTCATTCTCTCGCTCTTAATGCTAACCACCACAGCTTTTTCCCAACTCCCGCCGATCGAGCCGGGCGTCTCGCAGGAGCTTGCGAAGTGGCGCTCCGTCCAGTATTCGAATATCTCCTACAAGCTCAACCTCACGCTTGAGAAGATGTCGCCCGTCCTCAAAGGCTCGATCGAGATCCACGTCCAGCAGGCCGCCTCCGCCTGTGCCGAGCCCAACTGCCCGCCGCTCGCGATCATCCTCGACTGGCGAAAGCTGCCTGGACACGAGAAAGATTCGACGATAGAAAAGGTCAATATCAACGGCGAGTCCGTTACAAGATTTATCCGAAATACCTTTACGATCGAAAATTCTTACTACGAGGAAGAACATGACCATCTCGTCTTCCGCCACGGCGTCAAACCCGGCGACAACGTCATCACGCTCGATTTCACTTCGCCCATATTGACGTCTGGGTCGGCGATCACGCGGTACATCGACAAGGAGGACGGCTCGGAATACATCTACTCGCTCTTTGTCCCCTCAGACGCCTCGACGGCCTTCCCCGTCTTTGACCAGCCGGATCTAAAGGCGAGGTTTACAGTAAATATTCGTGCCCCGAAATCGTGGGAGGTTGTGACCAACACTGAGCTGGAGGGCCTTTCAATAATAGATAG
Organism: Pyrinomonadaceae bacterium; assembly: GCA_045807825.1. Lineage (GTDB taxonomy): Bacteria > Acidobacteriota > Blastocatellia > Pyrinomonadales > Pyrinomonadaceae > OLB17. The sequence continues at coordinate 6,761 of JBJMGO010000223.1, forward strand.
CGTTTGCCTGCCAACCAGCCCGAAGATA
>JBJMGO010000224.1:0-7251 GCA_045807825.1 Pyrinomonadaceae bacterium
CCGATCAGGTCGATCAGCACAGTGATGAAAATGACGAGCAGCGGTTTTGTAAAGAAGCTTTTCTTCTCGCTCGTTTCAGGCATTGGTAAGGAGTCTATTTCAGCTGTTTACAGGGGTTTATAGTAAACTGTTGGGACAAACTAAACGATAGCATCCAGCTTCGTTTCTAAAGAAATGATGTCCCGCAGAATTGTCCTCGCAGGTATAATATTCGTTTTTGTCTTTGCGATCTTCGCTATGTATCAGGAGATACCGGCTCAGAAAAAGCCCAAACAGACGCAGCCAGTAGCAACGGTACCTGTCGCTCCCGAGATCTCTTACAAGGTATCGATGTCGCGGCCGTGGACGCATCTCTTTGAGGTAGAGATGAACGTCAACTGGTCGCAAATGCCTGATACCACGGAGCTGAAGATGCCCGTTTGGACTCCCGGCAGCTATTTGATCCGTGAATACGAGCGGCAGGTACAGGACTTTGCTGTTAAGGACGCCGCCGGCACACCGCTGACGTGGACAAAGACCAGCAAGAACACGTGGGCGGTAAACAGCAAAGGGGCAAAAGGCTTCACCGCGTCCTATCGTGTGTATTCAAACGAGCTAACGGTGCGCACGAACGAGCTGAATGACGAGCACGGATTTTGGAATAATGCCGGTCTGCTCTTCTTCATAAAAGGCCAATTACAAGCACCTGCGGCCATCAGAGTTGTCCCGGCAAAGAACTGGCGCGTGGCGACTGGTCTCCCGCCGGTTGAGGGACAGGCAAACACGTTCCGCGCACCGAATTTTGACGTTCTTTATGACTCGCCATTCGAGGTGAGTGATTTTAAGGAGGTCTCCTTTGATTCGCACGGTAAGCGCCACCGCATAATTATCAGCGGTGAGGGCAACTATAACCTCCAGCGGATCGCTACCGACGCCGCAAAGATCGTGGACGAGGCTTACAAGATCTTTGGCGAGTACGGTTACGACAACTACACATTTATCGTAAACCTACGTGGCGGCGGCGGTCTCGAGCATCTCAACTCTACAGCCCTACAGACCGGCCGTTTTTCGTTCAGTCCCGACAGCAGGTACAAGGGCTTTCTAGGGTTGCTAGCGCACGAGTACTTTCACAATTTCAACGTCAAGCGGATCAGGCCCGATGCGCTTGGACCCTTTGACTACGAAAGCGAAAATTACACCCGCAACCTTTGGGTGGCCGAGGGCGGCACGGAGTATTACGCAACGCTCATTCTGCTGAGGGCCGGATTCATCACACCAGCGGAGTTTCTTGAAAGCAAGGCGAATACGATCGAGCAGCTCCAGGCCCGACCCGGACGTTTTGAGCAGAGTCTCGAGGACTCGAGCTTTGATGCGTGGATCAAGTACTATCGCCCTGACGAGAACGCGATCAACAACCAGATCTCCTATTACGACAAAGGCGAGCTTGTGAATTGGCTTCTCGATCTCACCATCCGCTCTGACTCCGGTGGACAAAAGTCACTTGACGACGTCATGCGGTATCTCTGGACGGAATTCTTTAAGAAGGGGCGGAATTACACGCCGCAGGATTATCAGAAGGCTGCGGAGTTGATGGCTGGGCGCAGCCTGGATGATTTTTTTTCCAAGTATGTTCGTGGCGTTGTGGAGATCGAGTATTCTCCGATCTTCGCCCCATTCGGACTCGATCTGAGGGTCACGCAGCCTAACGCCGGCCGTGCTTACATCGGGGCTGATCTGGCCGAGGATAACGGACGCCTGAGCGTGCGTTCGGTACCGGCTAATACACCAGCTTACGAGCAGGGTATCAATGCGAGCGATCAGATCGTAGCCATTGATGGCTATCGTGCAAGTCAGGCTTTGCTGACAAGTTACTTAGCCGATAAGAAGCCCGGCGATAAGGTTCGACTGACGATCTTTCGATTCGATAAGCTGCAGGATACCGAGTTCACGCTCGGTTCTAACGGCCGGCGGCACTACCAATTCGCTCCTGTCGCTAACCTGACCGACCCGCAGCGAAAGCTCTATCACGATTTCTTTAATGGTGATCTTTAAAAAGGCCTTCGCGGGCATGCTGACTCTGTCGCTGCTAGCCGCCTGCGGCGGCGGCAAAGATGCGCCGAATTCCGCCACCGGCGTGACTGCGATGAAGGAAGTTCCCGCCGTTCGTTTGAACTTTCGCTACGAGGGCGATGTACCGGCTCCACAGTCTGACCAGCAGAACGCCCCCGACGATCGCAACCAGTCAGTCCAGGCAGATTTTGACAATAATCGGCCGCCGGACGAGATGCTGGACAAGACGATTGCGTCACCAAACAAGCAGAACATTCTCGTCGTCTGGCACCGCGCGGGCGATGCGGAGGGTGAATTCCGGATCGACATGTACGACGCCGGCGGACGTCTACAGCGGAAGCTCACCGCGGACTCGATGTCCGCAAAATTCCCCGATACGATCCGCTGGTCGCCGGACTCGAGCACGGTGGCTTTCGTCGCTTGCATCCGCACGATCGCTCCGACGAATCCCCAGCCTGTGACCGCGCCCACTCCTGCCGATACGTCAAACACCACCGACACGAATACCGCGCCCACGTCGGGAACTCCTGCATTAGGTGCCCCGACCCCTGCGGCCCCGACCGGGATCCTTGCCTTTCGCACTGAGCAGATCTACATAGCCAATGCCGACGGCACGGGGGTAAAGGCTCTCACTGCGAATGAGGGGCTGAAGTATTTTTATTACGTCTGGTCGCCCGACAGCACTATGCTTGCCGCTCTAGCGACGACTCGCCGCGAATGGCAGGTGCAGGAGTTGGCGACATCCGGAAAGGGCGAGGAAATGGTCCCGTACGGCCGTCCTCGTATCATCGAGAAGAATGGCCGCGAGCGGCGTCTCGATGACGCGGCGACACAAGTCCAGCCCGTGTGGTCACCGGATTCTGCAAAGGTGGCGGTCGCCTACGGTAATCAGATCCGCGTGTACGATGCGCTAGGCACCAATCCGACTCAGGCCGCCGTTCCGCTCAGGAATCAGCTTCTGATCTCGTCCCAGTCCTACGACGATCAGCAGCAGAGATTGCTCAATGCGGCTGGTGCGAACGCAAACACTGCCGACGCTAATGCGAACACTAACTCGAATGCAAACATACCCGCGGCAACACCGACGCCGGCTCAAGGTCTCTCCGTTCTCCCGGACGAAAAAACTCTCGTCTCGTACAATCCTATTGTCGCTATGCAGTGGAATCAGGATGATGTGATCTATCTCGAGACGGCGTATGTTAAGCGAATGAAGAATGCGGCCGATAATGTGACGAGCTTTGCACGGTGGCACCGCGTAGTCCTGTCGGCACAACCTGCCTCACCATCAAAATAAATGAAATACGAATCCATATCAGATATCTACTCGGCAAACGCAAAGATAGGTTCAGGGCTGGAGATCGTCCTCGGCGGAGTCTCGCCTGAGGAAGCGACCAAAGATCCTGATGATGGCGGTTGGTCAATACAGAAGATCGTTGAGCACCTGGCCCTCGTCAGCGGCGGCACTGCAAGGATCTGCTCAAAGCTCGTGGATGGAGCGCGGGCCGATGGCAAGCCGGCCGACGGCAGTTTTCACCTCTCTAAAGAATTCAACCACCATTCAGAGATGGCGGCGGCGGCGAAGATCGAAGCACCGGAGCGCGTTCAACCCGTTGGTTCGGTGCCCATCGCAGAGTCGCTGCAAAAGCTCACAGAGGCACGCGCGACGATCGAGGCTCTGCAACCTGATATGGAGAGACTCGATCTTAGCGGTCACACGTTCCCACATCCCTTTTTTGGCGATCTCACCGCCGCCGAATGGCTGGTCGTCGCAGGCGGCCACGAGTTGCGGCACACGCTGCAGATCCAGCGCCTTCTAGAGCAATTGAGACACTAAATAAAAAAAGCCCCGACCGGAAGGAGGGTAAATCCAGTCGGGGTAAAAGCTCCGGACACTATCATCATAGCGATCCTACTAAATGTGTTGTCCGAAGCCGATCCTAGGATGAAAACGCGTATCGCGCGCGTTGTCAGAAAAGTGCGGTCCTGAGTGTTGACGCCGTGCCGCTTGTCCTAAGCTCGGCTCTTAGGCGTCAATTCTCACTGTGATAACATTTCCTTACTCCTATATCACTGAGGCGGGCCGATCCAGAGAGGCTGTTTTACTCGGGAAAAGGCGACCTTTATGGACAAATTCCTCATTCGCGGCGGCAATCCTCTGAAAGGCAAGATAGAGATCGGCGGCGCAAAAAACTCGGCCCTTCCGTGCCTCGCGGCCACGCTTTTGACGGCCGAGACTGTGACTCTGCACAACGTGCCATATGTAAAGGACCTGATCACACAGCGTCGGCTTCTTGAGGACCTTGGTGCGACAGTTCTAACGCCGGAATTGAGGACCCATAAGATCAGCGGTAAAGGTGTCGATGTCTTTGAGGCTCCATATGAGCTTGTGAAGACAATGCGTGCGAGTGTTCTCGCGCTTGGACCACTGCTCGCCAGATTTGGGCAGGCGAAGGTGAGCCTTCCCGGCGGATGCGCCATAGGAACGCGGCCGATCGATCTTCATTTGAGAGCCTTTGAGCAGCTCGGTGCCGAAGTTTCGCTTGAGGCGGGGGATGTCATAGCACGCGCGCCAAAGGGTCGTTTGAAAGGCAGTCTCGTCGATTTTGAAAAAGTCACTGTCACCGGCACCGAGAACGTGATGATGGCCGCCGCTCTTGCCGATGGCCGGACGACCATACGCAATGCGGCTATGGAGCCGGAGATAGAAGACCTCGCGGACCTGCTCAACAAGATGGGCGCGCGCGTTCGTGGTGCCGGCACGGCGACCATCGAGATCGATGGTGTCGAGGCCCTCGGCGGCGCGGAGCACACGATCATTTCCGACAGGATCGAAACCGGAACATTCATGGTCGCCGCCGCGATCACGGGAGGTGAACTGGAGATCAAGTCATGCGTTCCCAAGCACCTTACGGCCGTGATCGCAAAACTGCGCGATTCAGGCGTTGAGGTCGAGGAGCTAAACACGAGTACGCTGCTCGTTCGGCGAGGCAGGGATGGTCTCACGGCATGTGATGTGACGACCGAGCCGCATCCGAATTTTCCCACCGACATGCAGGCGCAATACATGGCGCTGATAACGCAGGCGGAGGGCGAGTCTAAGATCGTCGAGACGATCTTTGAGAACCGCTTTATGCACGCGGCGGAGATGATCCGGATGGGAGCGGACATCCAGATCTCGGGGAATACAGCTACCGTTCGCGGCAAGAGGAAACTAATGGGGGCGCCGCTCCAGGCGTCTGATCTGCGGGCGTCCGCATCGCTTGTTCTCGCCGCACTTTGCGCTGAGGGGGAGACGCTTATCGATCGTGTCTATCACATCGACCGTGGTTACGAGACCATAGTCAGGAAGCTGCGTTCCGTGGGGGCCGATATAGAGCGGATAAAATCCGGGGTCGAGGACCCAGTGGGAGAGCCCGTGGCGGCAGCCGTATGAGCGACTGCATTTTTTGCAGGATAGTGAGCGGGGAGATCCCGTCATCGCGGGTCTATGAGGACGACCTGTGCATTGCCTTCGACGACCTGACCCCGCAGGCACCGACGCACATTCTCGTGATCCCGCGGCAGCATCTAGACTCGTTGGATAAAGCAGATACGCCACATAAGGATATGCTCGGGCACCTTTTGATCACATCAGCGGAGATCGCTCGACAACGTGGATTTTCTGACGATGGTTATCGGGTTGTGATCAATACGAACGCTGACGGCGGACAGACGGTTTTTCACCTGCACGTGCATTTGCTTGCCGGGCGCCCGTTCATCTTTCCACCGGGCTAGGCAACTCACGATAAGGAGGGACTCTCGAAACAAGTTATGTGGCGTATATGGCTAGTTCTGATCTTTGCGCTTCTTTTTGCCGGCTCGTGCAGGACTTGGTTCAACAAGAGCGTGGCAAATACTGAGACCGTAAACGCCAACTCCGCCGAAAACCAGTACGCCAACATCACCGACGCCAACGAGGCTCTGGCTAAGGGCAAGCAGCTGCTTGATGATAACGACACACAGAATGCGATCCTCGCACTCGAGCGTGCCGTAGAGCTCGATCCAAACCTTCCGGAGGCACACTTTCAGCTTGGCATCGCGTACGGATTGATGGACCTGCAGACAAAGCAGGAGGGCGACGTGCTGCCCGGCGACAGCGAAAATCGCATCAAGACCCGGTCTGAGAAGGAATTTGAAAAGGCCGCCACAGCGTATAAGAAGTACCTTGATGCGAACCCAAAGGACGACGCGGCGTGGTTCAATCTCGGCCGCACGTACGCAAAGCTGCTCAAGGACGATCAGGCGGAGGACGCGTTTCGCCAAGCTGTGAAGCTCAAGGCCGACGACCCGGACTACCAGACAGAGTACGGCGCCATCCTCATCCGTCTCGCAAAGTACCACGAGGCGGTTCCAGTCCTCAAAAAAGCCATTGAGCTCGATCCAAACAACGCTCGTGCGCAAGATCTTTTGGATGATGCCGAAGCCGGCGTAAAGCGTCTGGACTACATCTCGAATTCGAATATCAACTCGAATAAGTCTAACGGGAACTCGAATGTGAACGTCAACGCCAGCGTCAACTCCAACACCGGCGTTAACGGTAACTGGTCACATCCGTCCGCCAATATTCACTCGCCGGTACCCTCGCCAACACCGCGCGTGACGCCTAAGAAGGGCACCACCGTTGACAGCAAACTCAAGAGACCCGCGCTGTAGGCGTGACTTTGCACTCGGTTTTGCTGTGTCAACTTGACACTCAGCGTGCCAAAAATGCACATTAGAGCCGGAATATGGGTACCCAACCTGCTGCTAATGCCAAGGTCACGCTCGAACGTCGTCTTCTCATGCATGAGGCTCGAGAGGCGATCATCGACCGCCTTGCTCGCGATCTCCCCACAGACATCAACCTTGAGCGCTTCCTGAATGTCGTGGTCTCAGAGATCGGCCGAATGCTCGATGCTGATCGCTGCGATCTGCTGCAGCTTGGCGACAAGCAGGAGCTCGTGATCTCACATGAATGGCGCCGTGACCGCTCGGTAACAAAAAGCCAGGGCACCGTCATACCCTTTGACGCCGACAAACTCGCCGAGCGTATCGATATCACAAAGTCGGTCCGCATCGACGACACGGCAAAGATCAAAGATCCAACTTTGAAGTTTTTTGCAAAGGCGCTCGATACTCGTTCGCTGCTCGTGATCCCGATCATTCTGTCGGGACGAGTGCTAG
>JBJMGO010000225.1:0-8911 GCA_045807825.1 Pyrinomonadaceae bacterium
GTCGCATTCTGATGTGACCCTGATTCATGGTGGGTGACGGTGGTGTACGGGTAATACGTCGCATCGAGGCCGGCGAGACCTTTCTTTTGAGCGGTGAAAGTCGCCTTTACCTTACCGTCAGAACCCGTTGTAACCTCCGCGGGTGAGAACGTGCCGTTGCCCGAGCTGAGTTTGATCTTTCGGTTCTTGAGCGGATGGTCCTCGCCATCGCAGTCGTATACGAAAACCTCGACCGACTGCTGCTCGCCAACATTCATCTTGTCTCGTGAAGGGGTGACCTTCAGTTTCGCGCGGATCGCCATGTCGTTCGACCCATCGCGGAGGCGCTTTTGATAATCGCGGATCTTGTCGAAGAGCGGCGCCATACTTCGTTCAGCCTGCTCGCCCGCGGCCATCGCATCACCAGGATTAGAGAATTGCACAGATGCCGAGGTGATCGGGTCGCGTGTCTTCGCATCCTCAAGGAACACGGTCATGCTGTAGTGGCCGCGGCTGCCGGTGATCTTGCCTCCCACGACGTAGTCGACATCAGCGATCGCGCCAACTGGTGGAGGTATCGGCTGCGAGGGCAGCATTTCGCGGATAGTTTTGGCGTTAGGCTGATAATGATTATCGAAGTACCGCATGCACTCATGCCGCGGATCGTTGTTAAAAGCCTCATTGAAGAATCCGCCTGCGGCAAAGTACAGCTCTAGAAAGTCCACCTGTTCATCGGTGATGCCATGATCCGATGCCGGTAATTTGCCCGCGTCGAAATCCAGCACCATAAGGTCCGGGATCGGGCACTCGTCGCATTTTTGACCCGGTATAAACCCGAACGGCGGCGGCTCGATCAGGTCGCTTGCGATAACTTTTTTTGCGACGGGACAGGCAAAGCTCGAAGCGGCACAGACAACGCAGATCGCGACGATCGCAGGGATGAGACGAAGCCGAGGCATGTAGAGCTCCTTTTTGGTCAAATTACTCAGCAAAGTATAAGCGAGTTTCTGGGAAGCTGGTAAGGGGTTTTTTCTGGTATTGCTGTTCGCTAGGCAGTCGACGCTACATTTTCGTAGGATTTTCGGCCGCCTCTCATCTTAGGGCTTTCGAGGTTCTCCGGGCGACGGGGCTGTCCTAAACTCGGACGAGTAAAAGCTGGTCCCGTATCTTTTTACTGCCAGCAAGATCCATCAAAAGAGGAGCCCCATGAACCCCAAAAGCGTACTTACATATGCAACGGACCAGGAAGCGAGATTCGTCTCGGTCCGGTTTACAGACTTGCCAGGTGCCTGGCACCACCTTACTTTCCCGATCGATATGCTGTCGGAGGACAGTTTTGAGGACGGATTTGGATTTGACGCCTCCAGCTTGCGCGGCTGGGCGGCTATACACGAGTCCGACATGCTGCTTGTCCCGGACGCGTCGCGGTTCTGGATCGATCCATTTGCCGACGAGACGACGCTTTGCCTGATCGCGAATGCGGTCGATCCGATCACGAAGGAAGGATATGGGCTAGATCCGCGTTCGGTTGCGAATCGTGCCGAGAGCTATTTGAAATTCACCGGCATTGCGGATACCTGCTACGTAGGACCCGAGGCTGAGTTTTTCATTTTTGACGAGGCACATTTTCACAATGAGCAGTACTCGTCCGGCTACTACGTCAACTCTGAGGAGGGTCACTGGAACAGTGGCCGCAGTGGCGACGGCAATGCGAATAACGGTTACCACATCCGCCCGAAGGAAGGCTACGTTCCATGCTCGCCGATGGATTCGCTGGTCGATATTCGGAACAGTATCTCGTCGATCCTCGGCGATGTAGGTATCACGGTCGAGTGTCACCACCATGAGGTTGCGACAGCGGGGCAGTGCGAGATCGACTTCAGGTTCTCCAATCTGCTCCACACGGCCGACAACCTGATGCTTTTTAAGTATGTGGTCAAGAATACCGCTCACGCGGCGGGCAAGACCGCGACATTCATGCCAAAGCCGTTATACGGCGATAACGGGTCTGGGATGCACGTTCACCAGTCGCTGTGGAAGGACGGTAATCCCCTGTTTGGCGGCGATCAGTACGCGGGGCTGTCGGAGCTGGCAAAGTTTTACATTGGCGGTCTTCTCAAGCACGCGCCGGCTCTCGTCGGGTTTGCGGCACCAACGACAAATTCGTACAAGCGCCTTGTGCCTGGATTTGAGGCTCCGGTGAATCTCGCCTATTCAGCCCGGAACCGATCCGCGGCGGTGCGTATTCCGATGTTTTCGCAATCGCCTAAAGCAAAACGGCTGGAGTTCCGTCCGCCTGATCCATCGTGCAATCCGTATCTCACCTTCGCAGCATTGCTGATGGCGGGACTCGACGGCATTCAGAACCGCATCGATCCCGGCGAGCCGCTCGACAAAGACATCTACGACCTTCCGCCGGAGGAACTGGCCAACGTGCCGTCGCTGCCGGGTAGTCTTGACGAGTCGCTTAGAGCGCTTGAGAACGATCACGAATTCCTGCTCAAGGGTGATGTCTTTACGCCGCAGCTGATAGAGCGATGGATCCGGTATAAGCGTGACAACGAGATCACGCCGCTCCGGTTGAGGCCGCATCCGATGGAGTTCTCGATGTATTACGACATCTGAGAGAAGTGCAAAATTCGAAATGCGGAAGGCAAAAGTGACCTCAAGGTCACTTTTCCTTTATAAGATCGTTTAGTCCAAAATACTGAGAGATGAATGTTGAACCTATTACTTTGGAGGGCAGGTTTGTGCGCCTCGAGCCGATGCGTGTAGACCATCTGCCCGCATTGTGCAGAGCAGGACTTGAGCCTTCCTTGTGGGAGTGGACAACGGCTGTAGTAAAGGACGAGAGCGACATGGAACGGTATCTTCGAGCTGCGTTGGCCGATCAGGCGCTTGGGATCGCTATGCCGTTTGTGACCGTTGACGCAAAGAAAGATATCCTCGTCGGCTCAACACGATTCGGCAACATCGACACCAAAAATCGCAAAGCAGAGATCGGCTGGACGTGGATAAATCCAGAGTGGCAGCGGACGGTCATCAACACCGAGGCCAAGCTGCTGATGCTGAGCCACGCGTTTGAAGTCTGGAAGTGTATTCGCGTGGAGCTAAAGACCGACAGCAACAACAAAAAGTCGCGTGCTGCGATCTCTCGCATTGGCGGCGTCGAGGAAGGAATCTTGCGCAATCACATGATCCGCGAGAATGGTCAGTACCGCGATTCGGTCTACTTCAGCATCATAGACTCGGAATGGGAGGACGTACGAGAGGACCTAACGGCGAAGGTGAACGAATTGAGATGAGGCTCGCCGCTTGGACAACTATCATCACCGTGACGCTACTCATCGGAGGATGCTCCAGCAACACACCTGATGTTGGGAATGCGTCCGCTGGGTCCCGGTCGGGCTCCAGCAACTCGGTCGCTGCTGGTAATGCTGTTGTCGCAAACGCGGGTGTGAATGGAGGTACGATGACTGCGGCGAATCGCTTCGACCCGATCAAGAATCGTCGCGTGACCTCGCCCGGCGTCGCTCCACCGTCGAACGCGCCGTTGGAATTCAGACCTGGCGCCGAAAATTCCGAGACGGCGACGACGATGAACGAGCAGGGCCAGCCTTTGGAGGTGCGCGTGTTTAAGGATAATCCGCAAATAACAAAGGTGGAGGCGGTGTGGCTCGACGCGAAGAAGAAGCTCTTGAGGATCACGCTGCGAAACGGTTCGACCGTCGAGGTGACCACGGATCAGATAGCGGATCTCGCGTCCGCTCCGTCGCGTCAGCTAGTTGAACTCGTTGGCGGCCCGAAGTAACGTGAATTCCTGTATAATCCCAGCTTTATGGATAAGTACACCGTAACTTGCCCGTGCTGTGAAGCGACTCTCGTGATCGATTCGGCGACGGGCTCGTTGCTCTCACACGAGGAGAAGAAAAAGGTGCTCGGTTCATTCGAGGACCTGCAGGGCAATCTCAGTAAGCAGAAGGAACTCCGGGAGCAGATCTTCGCGCAGGAGATGTCGTCGATGAAGGATCGCGAGAGACTGCTTGAGGAGAAGTTTCGTGAGGCGATGAAACGCGCCGACTCGGACGAGGGCAAGCCTTACAAAAATCCACTCGATCTCGACTGAATAGAATGCCATCCCCCGCGTCGCCTGCGCCGTCAGATACAGAGTCGCCGTTTAATGTTCGTGAGCGAATAATTGTTGCGCTCGATGTGCCGTCGGCCGACGAGGCGAGGAGCGTCGTCGCCGAGCTCGGTGATGCTGTCGGAGCTTTCAAGATCGGGATGCAGCTCTTTACGGCTGCGGGTCCTGACTTCGTGCGCGAGCTGACGGGCCGCGGCGTAAGGGTTTTTCTAGATCTCAAGTATCATGACATTCCAAACACTGTCGCCTCGGCGGGTGTGGCGGCGTCCGGGATGGGAGTTTGGATGTTCAACGTACATGCCTCGGGTGGTCGTGAAATGATGCGGAGAACAGTAGATGCCGTCGATGAGTACTGTGAGCGCGAGCAGGCCAAGAGGCCGCTCGTGATTGGCGTGACAGTATTGACGAGCTCGAACGAGCAGACACTCGCAGATACCGGCGTCGCAGCTATGATGAGTGGGCAAGTCGCACGGCTCGCAAAGCTTGCCTTTGATGCCGGACTCGATGGCGTGGTCGCATCACCCAGAGAGGTATCTATCGTACGAGAATCAGTAGATGACAAAGCATTCTTAACAGTCACACCCGGAATTCGTGGGCGCGATGCAACATCCGACGACCAGCGGCGTGTAAGCACCATCGGCGAGGCTCTCGCCGGAGGGTCGGACTTTGTCGTCGTGGGGCGACCGATACTTGGGGCCAAAGACAGGCTTGCAGCGGTCGAAAGCCTTGTCGAGGAGGCCGCTCAACCAAAATGACGATCTCTCAAAAAATCAGAAGCGTCTTTGCCGTTGGCTTTTTCTCGGCAGTATTTGCCGCCACGGCTTTCGGACAGTTCAACGCTCTCGCCACGGGCGAGAAACTGACCTACCACATTTCCTTCGATAATCTGGAGAACGCAGGATTCGCCGAGTTGCAGGTTGCGTCGGTCGGTAAACTGGACGGCCGCGATGTCGTGGAGATCAGGTCTAAGTTAAAGACGATGGATCTGGTTAGTGCGGCGTTTTTTCTGATCGATCAAACCCGAACGACGTTCATCGCCCCGGATACCGGATTGCCCGTGTACATGACAAAAATGTATACGAGCAGCGCGTTGCCGAAAGAAACCGTATTCAACTTTCTGAGATCGCCTGCGTTTGGATATGACTTTGGTTCGCTGATCTACCGCGCGCGGATCAACGGTGGCGTCGGCACTTATCCGTTATACGAGGAAGGCAAGCTCTACAACGTGACCTTCTCGCCGCATGGCACACAGCATTTGCGAGTCGATGCAGGGGAATTCGATACTGTCGAGACAGACGTTACGAGCGAATTCTTGACCGCACATGACCTCAAGGACGCCATAATTTACTTTACAACTGATCAGGCGCACGTCCCGGTGCTGATGACATTTCGCTTGCGGAAAGGGATCTTCCGGATCACGCTTGCATCTGTCGATAGGCCTGAGACGGTGCCCGTGTTCGTGCCGGTGCCGAGCCAGAGTCCCGCTCCTACGCCGGTTCCAACGATCACGCCGACGACGCCTCGCCCGACGCCCGCACCGACGCCTTACATAGATAACCGGCCGCGGCCCTCCGAGCTGAACTTCAACCTTGGTGAGACTCTCGACTACCGCGTGACGTCTGCCGGACAGCCCGCCGGTATTCTTACGCTCTCGGCAAAGGAGCGGAAGCAGGTGAACCGACAGGACACCCTTTTTTTGACCGCCGTAGTGACCTCCGTCGATCCTAATAACCGCGTGCTAACGCTCGGCGACCACACGCAGGCGCTTGTCGATCCTGAGACACTCGCTCCGAGGAGTGTGGAATCGCGTTTTAACGCGGCTATGGCCGCGCTGAGCCAGACTGCCACTTTCGATCAGAGGTCCGGTCAGATCACGACCGGAACAGGGCAGCCGGTGGAGGCACCGCTTGGGACCCATACGCCGCTGTCGCTGATCTACGCGATGCGGTCATTCAATCTATCAGCGAGCGTGAATCCGAGTGCCGCGGTCAACGATACTCGGGTCGCAGTGTTTTGGGACAACAAGACGCTTATCTTCTCGCTCCGGCCGGGCAAACCCGAGACGATCCTTCTGAATGATCAAAAGGTGCTTGCCCAACCCGTCTCTATTACTACCGGTGACCCGCAGCTGGACGCTCTCGCACTAAAAGTCTGGCTGAGCATGGACAGCCGCGTGCCGCTAAGATTTACTGCCGGAAATCTACAGGCCGATCTCATTAAAAGCTAATTTGGTCATAATTGGTTTGAAAGAAGATCTCACATATCTGCTAATTGGTATTGAAAATCATTTTCAATTAGGCTACCCTTTAGATTCGGCAACTCAGCACGATGGAAATGAGTATTCACCAAACAAATGTCATTAGCCTCGCTGCTCTGCCGGTGGGCCAAAGTGCTCGGGTTGTGTCAGTAAATGGCACCGGTCGAGTCACGCAGCGGCTGATGGAGATGGGCGTTATTCCCGGCATTGGGGTGAAGGTCATCAAGACGGGCCCGTTCGGTGATCCGATCGAGGTCCGGCTCCGTGGCTACAGCCTCGCAATGCGCAAGAACGAGGCCGAGGCCATTGAGGTGAGCTGCTAACTACGGCGGGTACAGTCGATGGACGGCTCACACAAACACCTCACGATCGCGCTTGCCGGCAATCCGAATGCTGGCAAGACAACTCTTTTTAACTCCCTTACAGGTCTAAAGCAAAAGGTCGCCAATTACCCCGGCGTCACCGTCGAGCGTAAGGAAGGTCCGTGGCAGCTAAACGGCAAGGGTGCGAATCTCATCGACCTTCCCGGGCTGTACAGCCTCGATGCGACGTCGCTCGACGAGCACATAGCGCGGCAGGTGATCACTGGCGAACAGACAGGTATCCCTAAGCCAGACGTGATCGTCGCCGTCGTCGACTCGACGAATCTAGAGCGCAATCTTTATCTTGTAACGCAGCTTTTTGAGTTTGGCATTCCGGTCGTCATCGCATTGACGATGATGGACGTATTTGAAAAGCAAAAACATCAGATCGACGTTGAGATGCTGTCGACGCTGCTCAAAACTCCCGTGATCCCGGTGACTGCAAAGACCGCTCGCGGCCGAAATGAGTTAGCAAAGAAAGTCATTGAGGCGATCGGCCATAAGCCGGAGGTGCCGTACGATCTCGATGCCGAGGCTCCAAACTCCGGTCCTCACGGTAAGATCTTTGCCCGGTACAATTTTATTTCTCGTGTCGTGCAGGAGTCCGTGTGGCACAACGACCACGCGAAGCACCGTGTCTCTGAGAAGATCGACCGCGTGCTGACGCACAAGTTCTTTGGCCTGTTGATCCTCGTCGGGGTTCTACTCGTAGTTTTTCAGGCGATCTTCTCGTGGGCAAGATTGCCGATGGACCTGCTCGAGAATGGCTTCGGAGCGTTACAAGATCTGGTTCGGACGAGCATGCCGCCGGGCATTCTGACGGACCTTGTCACGGACGGAATGATCGCGGGCGTTGGCGGTGTTGTCGTTTTTCTGCCGCAGATCTTGCTGCTGTTTTTGTTCATCTCGCTGCTCGAGGACAGCGGGTACATGTCTCGGGCAGCATTCCTGATGGACAAGCTGATGTCGCGTGTCGGCTTGCACGGAAAGGCGTTCCTGCCGCTGATGTCGAGCTTTGCGTGCGCAATACCGGGCATCATGGCGACGCGTACCATCGAGAGCCGCCGCGACCGTTTTGCAACAATTCTCATCGCGCCTTTCATGTCGTGCTCGGCACGGCTGCCTGTCTATACGTTGATGATAGCGACGTTCTTTGCGGGTCGAACGGTGCTAGGGTTCGTATCGCTCGGTGCGGTGTTGATGCTAGCGATGTACGCGCTCGGAATACTGGTCGCTGTGATCGTTGCATTTCTGTTGAAGCGTACTGTTCTCAAGGCCCCGCCGCCGCCATTCGTAATGGAACTGCCGCCGTATCGGTTGCCGAACCTAAGAACGGTATTTCAGAACATGATCACCAGGGCGTGGCTGTTCTTAAAGCGTGCGGGGACCGTCATTCTCGCGATCTCGATCATCTTATGGGCCCTGACATATTTCCCGCGATACGAAGGTAAGAGTGAGGCGTTTACGCCTTCCTCTGCAGCTACTCAAGGCGACCGGGAAACGCCTAAAGGCGTCACTCTTACACCTGAGTCTGAGCAGATCAAGCACAGCTACGCGGGTCAGCTCGGACATGCCATCGAGCCCGCGATCCGGCCGCTCGGTTTTGACTGGAAGATCGGCGTCGCACTTATCGCGAGCTTTGCTGCCCGTGAGGTGCTCGTTTCCACCCTGAGCATTATCTACAACGTCGGCAAGGACGAAGACGCACAAAGCGGGACGCTTGTCTCCGCTGTCCGAGACGCAAAGAACGACGACGGCACACCCGAATGGACGCCGCTGACGGGGCTGACGCTGATGGTCTTTTTTGTGCTGGCGATGCAGTGTATGTCGACGTTGGCCGTTGTCCGCCGGGAGACGAACTCATGGCGATGGCCTATATTTATGTTCAGCTACATGACTGTGATCGCATATATTGGAGCCTTCCTTACCTATCACGGCGGCAAAGCGCTAGGATTTGAGTGATGACCTTTCAGCAGCTCGTTGTCATAGCGATCATCCTCGTTGCGGTCTTTTTCGCGGTCAGCAAGATGATGGCCAAGCGGAAGTCTTTTTCGACCCACAAAGGCGATTGCGGCAAGGACGACTGTGGGTGCGGGAGTTAGATCGAATACACCTGTCGACTGACTCACGCTATTAGCTAACGCTGGCTTTTGCGGTCATCGTACCGAA
>JBJMGO010000226.1:0-11025 GCA_045807825.1 Pyrinomonadaceae bacterium
CACATTTACAAAATGCGATTACTGCTCGTCACGCTGACGATACTCGTTTCATCTTTCGCCGCTTCATCGCAGGTACCGATCGCGACCGGCATCGAGATCCTAAAGGCTGAGGACTCGAGGCGCTACGATCGCGTGCTTGAGGGTTTGATGAAATCGCCTAACGCAGTGATCCGCGAGCGCGTAGCACTCGCTGCAGGCAGGATCGGGGACGACCGCGCTATTCCCGCACTTGCGGCTTTGTTGGACAAGGATCCCTCTGAGGCAGTTCGCGCGATGGCGGCTTTCGCCATCGGTGAAGTCGAGTCGATCAAAGGAGCACCCGCATTATTGAGAGCAGCCACCGCGGAGTACTCTACAAGGACCGGGCCAGGCCATCCCCGCGTGCTCGCCCGAATAGTCGAGGCAGAGGGCAAGGTTGCCGCAGCGAATCCAAAGGACCCGCAGACAAAGGACCTGAATGCGTCTATCAAGTTCTTACTAATAGGCATGCCCAGCGAGGTCGACGTCGCGTACCTCGCTCTAACGGCAGCCTTGCGCGCGAGACCCGATGGAGTCGCACCCGTCGTTGCGACTTTTCTGAAGGCCCACGACCCACGTCTGCGCGCGGCTGCCCTCAATACTCTCACGCGTCTCAAAGCGAAGGAGAGCCTCACCGACATTCGCGCCCTATTGGGGCACGACGCTGATCCGATCGTGCGAGCGAATGCCGCGCGAGCACTCGGTGCGGCCGACGACAAGGACGCGATCGAGCCGCTGCTCAACGCGGCAACGCAGGACGTAGACTCTCGAGTGCGTATAGCGGCGACCAGATCATTGGGTACCTTGAAGGACGTTCGTGTCACTGACCGTCTTGCTGAGCATGGTGAACAGCTTCTTGCGGCGGCTAAACGTTCACGTTACAAACATCCGATCGAGAATGCCGAGATGATCGAGGTCGCGACGGTGCTCGGACATCTCCTTGCCGGTACCGCCAATGCGACTGCTCTCAAGTTCCTGGATGGCTTCGCACCTCTCGACGGCGGGATGACCGCAGAGGTCTCCATAGCACGCTTTAAGATCAGGCCGGACGATAGCTTTGAAAATTCGACCAAGAGCACGATGGACTGGCATGAGATGAGCACGGACGCGCAAGTGCTGGGTACGATCGCAGACCTCGATCCTAAGACTCCTGAGGAGGTCAAGATGAAGGAAGACGCTCCGGGTCTTCTCCTCGCACTCCTGACGGTCGCATCAGAACCAGGTAAGGGAGACGACAAAAAGTCATACATAGCGATGCCTGACGTACTGACCGCCTACGCAAAGTTCAAAGAGCCTCAGCTTGATGAGGTCCTGCGCTCTGCTCTTGAAGCACAGGATGTACAGCTTCGAGCCACTGCTGCTGGCTTGCTGGCGGAGAGGCCAGCGCAAACAGAGAATGTTACGGCACTCAAGACCGCATTCACTGGTGCCTTCGTAAAGGACAAGCACGACGACGACGCGGTCCTTGCCATACTCGACGCCCTCTTTAGGCTCAATAAAAAAGAGTCTGTTGGTTCACTGCTCGTGGCACTGAGCTCGCCGGATTACCTCGTTCGCAAGAAGGCTTTTGAACTGCTGGCTGATCCAGAGGTGCAAAAAGCTAGCCCCGGCGTACCAACCTTGGTGGAGAACGCTCGTGCCAAACACCGTGATCAGGTGCTCCCGTATTCTCCTGCGGCAGGCACGCATCTCGGCCAGGTGCTAAACACGGACGCAGATTACCGAAGAGCATTGCTGAGAAAGAACGGCTCTGTCCGTGCGGTACTCACAACAGAAAAGGGCGTCTTCACGATCGACTTCGATCCCGAGGAGGCACCTCTGACGGTCGACAACTTTATAAAACTAGCTCGCGCGGGACATTTCAATGGATTGGAGGTGCATCGGGTCGTGCCGAATTTCGTCATGCAGGACGGCGATCCCCGGGGCGACGGCAACGGCGGCCCTGGATGGTCGATCCGATGTGAGATCAACTTGCTGCCATACGATCGCGGGGCGGTAGGGATGGCCCTCTCGGGAAAGGACACGGGCGGGTCGCAGTGGTTTGTTACGCACTCACCTCAGCCGCACCTAGACGGCGGCTACACCGTATTCGGCCACGTTGCTGAAAAGGAAATGAAGGTTGTCGACTCGATCGTTCGTGGCGACCGTATCCTTTCTGTGAGAGTGATCGAAGGCGCTTCGCCACAAAGGACACAGAGAACTTTAAGAGCCAGGTGATCGTTTCTTCCTCTGTGAACTCTGTGGCAGATCCGTCGAAACTCTCACCGACCAAACAGGTCGAGGTCGAACACAGTCTCGATCAGCTTGCGTTCTACCTGGACGGACTATTTCGTGTACCGGGGACGACGTGGCGCTTCGGGCTCGACGGTCTTATCGGGCTTGTTCCAAATGTTGGGGACACGCTGACGGCATTCGCCTCCTTTTATATTCTCGTCGCCGGCGTGCGCTACGGCGTTCCGAAGATCACGCTATTACGAATGGCGATGAACATCGCCATCGACTACGTGATCGGCTCCATACCGGTTATCGGCGACGCGTTCGACTTCTTTTGGAAATCAAACCAGAGGAACATGGACCTCATCCGCGAACGTGGCTCGCGTAGAGGTGAGGGGAGGACGAGCGATTACCTATTTGTCTTCGGATTGATCGGTGGGCTGATCGTCGTGCTACTCGGGTCCATCTTCATGAGCGCTTTCATTATCTGGTGGGTACTAAGCAGCGTTCTTCAGCGCTGATCCAAAAATCGAAATTCTCCAAACACTGCAGGGACGTGGAAGGCAGGTTCTTTTGTGTGTGTGGGTCGCCACGCTAGATAGCCGCGTGTCTCTCCGGCGCCCACGCAGCGGAACAGATTGCCTAGCCAAACGTCGCCCGGTTGCGGGGTTTTACCGAGAGATCTGAAGGGGATCTTGATGATCTCCGTCACCTTTCCGGTCTCCGCTCGTACCGCGGCTTCCATTCCAGACGAATATTCCCGATCCGTGAGACGCTTTTCCGGAGTCAGCTCGATCGCGAGATCGAGCCACTCACCGGTTGGGGCGATCTCGAACTCAAGGTACTTGTTCGGCGCGGCCTTGTCCGGAGCAATAAAGATCTCACAAACGTCCCTCTCCCACAGAGCGTGAACTTTTTTTTCGACGTTTGGTATGCCGCTGACGATAAGCGGCTCGTGCTGCTCTGCCTCAAACCTTACGTAAAAAGCCGTCGCGGACCACAAAGCTCGAACACGGAATTCACGAGTCTCCGGCGCGGCTTCACCAGACCAATAGGTGTCGACCTTCGCCTCATGGGCGATCTCCCATGATGGCTCGTCAAAAGCAGTGGCAGGTATATCTTTATTGATCTTTGAGATGAGAATTTGGTCCATTTTTTCTGAACGTCGGCCACGGCCTCGTCACGAACCGGCCACCATCGATGACGCGTCCTCCTCACCACGAACGCCTTTAACTTCGGGTCACGCGCGCAAACTTTTGTTGATGAGTCGGTTAGGGCAACCGGCGCCAGAACGAGCCTCATCCAATCTCGCGAGCCAGTCCAGACGTTGAAAAGCCGATTTTCTTCGACTATCCTACTTTATTGTTCCCCCGCGTCGGCTGGCAAATGACTCTTTCTGTGGAAGCGTCTCGAGCCTTCCAAGGGTAAGTTTCCGTTTATGAGTAATTATCGCGCACTCGGTCTGGGGGTCCTGCTATGTGCAGTGCTAGGCACTCAGGCGTTCGCGGCCGACGCTGCGGCTGACAATCCGACGACTGCTGTCGACAGTTCAAAAACCGCGGCACCGGTCCAGCAGGTCGTTGAGACGGTGCAGATCATGGGTAACCGCCGGCTCCGCCAGGAGGATCTGATGTACTACATCAAGACCCGTCCCGGTGACGTCTATGATCCGGCCGCTCTCCAGCGAGATCTCAAGGAACTTCTTTCCCTAAACTTCTTTGACAAGACGGAGACGAGCGTGTCGGTTGAGGACGGTGTTCGTGGTGGCGTCAACGTTATCTTCAAGGTCAAGGAGTTGCCGATCATTCGCGATCTGGAATTCAAAGGTGCCAAGGCTCTTGAAGAATCGGACATCCTAAAAGAATTTCGAGAGAAGCGGGTTGGAGTTTCAAAAGAGTCCATCTATGACCCAGTCAAGGCTCGGAATGCGGCGCGTGTGCTGCGCGAGATGCTTGCGTCCAAGGGTTACCCAAACGCGAAGGTAGAGGTGCACGAGGA
This sequence comes from Pyrinomonadaceae bacterium, assembly GCA_045807825.1. Lineage (GTDB taxonomy): Bacteria > Acidobacteriota > Blastocatellia > Pyrinomonadales > Pyrinomonadaceae > OLB17. The sequence continues at coordinate 4,231 of JBJMGO010000226.1, forward strand.
GGAAGTCTCCGCCACTTCTATCGCCGTGACCTTTAACGTCGACCAGGGCTATCGCTCGCGCATTCTCCAGATAGACTTCACGGGAAATGAGCACTTCAAGGCAAGTGAGCTTCGCAATGCCCTCGTCCTCGTAAAGCAGACGGGCATCGTCTCGAGGGTCAAGGGGATGGACATCCTCGATCTGAGGAAGCTCGACTACGACCTTCAAAAGAACGTTCGCGGCTACATGCTGTCTAAGGGTTATTTTCAGGCGCGTATTGGAGAGCCAGAGGTCGTCGGGTTAGGTCTAAAGAAGACAGGATTCCCGGTGGTCAAAGAGCTGCCGATCCCGCTTGTTAGCTCGACCGATGACACGCTCAGGATCGTCGTCCCTGTGACTGAAGGCAAGGTGTATCGTGTGGGTGACGTGAAGGTCGAGGGTAACTCGATCTTCTCAGAGCAGCAGATCCTCGGCTATGTAGGGCTCAGGAAAGGCGAGATCGCCAACGGCAAACGCCTGCAGGACGCACTGTACGAAGATCTTAAGAAGGTTTACGGCTCACAGGGCTTTGTGAATTACGAGGCCGAGCCTGAGCCGGCGATCCGCGACAATCCTGCAAACCCAAGCGAGGGCATTGTCGACATCACGATAAGGATCGATGAAGGGAAGCAGTTCACCCTTCGGAGGTTGGAATTCACCGGAAACACGTTCACGCGTGACAAGGTCATGCGGCGTGAATTCCTGCTGAACGAGGGCGATATCTATAACCAGCAGTACGTTGACATCTCTGTCGCTAGGCTGAATCAGACGCAATATTTTGATCCGATCGACAAAGATCAGGACATTGAGATGCGTACTGATGAGGAGAAGGGCGATGTCGATCTGATCGTGAAGGTCAAGGAGAAAGGCCGTCAGCAGATCTCGTTCAACGGCGGTGTCTCAGGTATCGGCGGTACGTTCCTGGGCCTTGAGTACTCTACGAACAACCTGGCAGGCCGCGGCGATATCATGTCGCTGTCTGTCGGTGCCGGAAATCGCCAGCGGAATATTCAGTTTAGCTATCAGCAGCCGTATTTCCATGACCGGCCGGTCTCCGTAGGCTTCTCAATTTTTGCTACAAAATATCAATTCTTTGGTGAGGGTACCTTCCTGACGCAGAACCAGGACCTGCTCAACCAGCTCCTGTTCAACCCGAACGCCACCGTCACCACGGATGTGAGCAACCTCTTCACTCAGACCACCTACGGAGCGTCGGTGTTTGCGACGGCGCCGCTTTCGGAGTTTTTCTTTAAGAAGCGAAAATTCACACAATTCTCACGTCTCGGACTGACCTATCAGCTCTCAGCGACGAGTATTGCCGATCCTAAGGTGAATCAGTCGGCTGATCCTGCCGCGAGAATTCCGGTGATCTATCGCCAGCCGAACATTCTCACGAGCCGCATCACCGGCACATTCGTCTACGATACTCGCCAGCCGGCTCCCAATGGTATCGATACGAATAACGGCAAACAACTGTCGATCTCGCTTGGATTTGCAGGACTTGGCGGTGACGTCCGAACGTACTCGCCCTCCATCTCCTATGAGCAGTTCATACCGATACGGAATAAGAGGAGCAAGTCGCCCGATGTTTTTGCCTTCAGAGTGCTGGGTGCGACGACGGGCACCTGGTCGGTATCGGATGCGGTCCGCAATGCTAACTCTTTGGCGTACATCGGCGGGGTCCCAGCGTATGAAAGGTTCTTCCTAGGCAGTGAGAACGACCTCCGCGGGTACGAGTCACGTGCTATCGGACCCGTCGCTCCATTTGATACGTACATCACGTCGAGGAACGTCGTTCTCACAACGAACTCGGCCGGAGCTCATGATACGAATACCGGATTGAACGCTCGCGATACTTCGGAACTGCAGTCACTTGGCGTGTTGACCGGCATCAGCGGAGCTAACCCCGCACTCTTTACCAAGAATTTCCGCTTTATTGGAGGCGATACGGAGCTGCTGGGCAATTTCGAATATCGCCGGCCCATATTTGGACCTCTGACGGTAGCGGCGTTTGTCGACGTAGGATCGGTTTTCAATCTTCGTACGACTGGTCCGCAGATACTTAACAGTGAGTTCCTGCCGGATGACACCTTCCTTGGTGCGGGACGCCTCACTTCGCTTGGGCTGATCAACCAGCCCAACCTCGAGAGCAGTTTTGGCAGCCTGCTTTACTATCACGGTCGTGTGATGACGAAGACGGACTACATCAACGAGTTCTGCCGTGGTAACCGTCTGGGATGTCCAACGAGCCTGTCGCCGCAGGTTCAGCAGTTCTTTCTACGCGGTGACGTGCAACAGAATTCTCTGCTAGACGTGGATAACTCAAAATTTGGCAATATTGGTGATTTTAAGGCCAGCCTGGGGCTGGAGTTTCGCATGCAGGTGCCGATCGTCAACGTACCGTTCCGGCTCATCTGGTATTACAACCCGAATGCGAAGATCGGCTTCACCCCAGAATTGCCTGGAATATACCTCCCGGGGAAGAGGTCCGGATTCAAATTTACTGTGGGCCGCACTTTCTAGTACTTAGGGGTTGACGTACGCCACGTCATTCAATATGATTTCGTTTCTTTTTTGAAAGAGACAAGCAACAGTTTCAGGCCGGAGAGTCTCAAAGGATAAGCATTCATCACAAGACGTTTTCAACGTTGACAGGAGTTTTTTAGGTAATGAAAAGAGTTAGTTTATTGGCCCTTGGCCTCGTATTTACGGCCGCTTGTGCGGCAACTTCGTTTGCACAGCCCGCTGGCGTGCCCGTCCAGACCGCCGCTCCAGCCGCTGGAAAGGTCGTTTGGGTCGACTCGGCCGCTTTTGGTGACGACAAACAAGGTATTCAGAAGTACATCCAGGCCCAGAGGACGCTTGAGGCCGAGATGAAGCCGCTTGCGGACTCGCTAAAGACGATCCAGACCCAGCTTCAAACGCTGCAAACGGACATCGAGAACCTTCAGAAGCAGGGGACGACGAACCCCGCGGCAAATCAGCAGGCCCTCGCGAAGCAGATCCAGGACAAGACCGACCAAGGTCAGGCATTGCAGCGGGAGTTTGAGTTCAAGCAAAAGGACGCCCAAGCAAAATTTGCAAAGCGTCAGGGTGAGGTCCTCGGCCCGATCCAGCAGCAGATCGCAGCTTCGCTTAGGGATTACGCGAAGAAGCAAGGCTTTACCGTTGTTCTTGACATAGCGGTCATGGCAGGCGATCAGCAGACACCGAGCTCGATCCTTTATCTCGATCCCTCAGCGGACGTTACCCGTGATTTTGTAGCCTTCTTTAACAGAGCGGGCGGAGCGGCGACGGCAACTACAACCAAGCCGTAGCACGGCTATAGCTACAATTCTTAAAGCCGGTGAAATTGCCTTTTGCCGGCTTTTTTGTTTATCTTGCATTTTGCTATGACACTGCTTGACTCAGTCGCAATCCAGCAGATACTCCCTCACCGATACCCATTCCTGATGGTGGACCGGATCATTGAGCTTGAGCCTCGGGTGAGGATAGTTGGGATCAAACAGGTTAGTGCTAACGAGGAATTCTTTCGGGGGCACTTCCCCGGAGTGCCGGTAATGCCGGGCGTTCTGCAGATCGAGGCGCTCGCGCAGTGCGGAGCGATCCTCGCTTTGCGTGAATTCGAGGACAAGGAGAACAAGATCCCGTTCTTCTCCGGAATCGAGAACTGCCGATTTCGCCTCCCCGTAGTGCCTGGTGATACCCTCCGGCTCGAGATCACCGCCCTTAGGACCGGGAGCAAAGTTCAAAAAATGCGTGGTATAGCCAGTGTCGACGGCAAAACCACCGCTGAGGCTGAGATCTTATGTATCGTCGCGGATCGTAGAAAGGAGCCGGTGTAATCTTATGGACCCCCAGGAAGTGCAGCAATTTGTCAGTAAATACTGGCCGTATCTGCTGGCCTTTAATTTCGTTATTGGTATCGTCTTCGGGTTGATCCCGTTCTTCCTTGGCCGCGGCCGTGGCCAAAGAACGCTTGGGCTGGCGGGACTGATCGTTACCCCGATAGTAGGGATACCGTCACTTCTGCTCGGAATCCTCTCGGCCGTCGTTTTTGCCGTGATCATCATTATTCGGGGCAAGCGGATCAATTTTTCGGACCGTGACTGATCCCGCAATGGCCACACAGATCCATTCGACAGCGCTGATCGCTGACGGAGCGCTCATCGGTGAAGGATGTGTAGTGGGACCTTTTTGCGCCATCAGTGAGAATGTCGCGCTCGGGAAGAATGTGCGCCTCGATTCTCACGTTGTAGTGGACGGCGATACTGCGATCGGAGACGACACTCACGTCTATCCTTTCGTATCTATAGGCTTGGCCCCGCAGGATCTGAAATACGCTGGGGAGCCGACACGGTGTGAGATCGGCGAGCGAAATCATATCCGTGAGTTCGTCACCATCCATCGGGGCACTGGGGGCGGCGGCGGCGTTACACGCGTCGGGAACGACAACCTACTGATGGCCCAAGCTCACGTCGCTCACGATTGCGAACTCGGCGATAACATCATCATGGCGAATGCCGCCACGCTCGCTGGACACGTTGAGATCGCTGACCGAGCCAGCATCGGAGCTTACTCTGGGGTGCACCAGTTCTGCAGGATCGGTCTGGAGGCATTTGTCGGCGGCTACTCCGTGGTTGTGAAGGACGCAATGCCCTTCGCGATCATACAAGGGAACCATGCGAAGTGTTACGGTCCAAACCGCCTCGGCCTCAAACGTCGGGGCTACACGCGCGAAACCATAGATAAACTGAATCACGCTTTTCACCTCTTGCTCAGCTCAAAGCTGAACACGACACAGGCGGTCGAGCAGATCCGAAGGGACATCACTAATTGCGCGGAAGTTGATGTGCTCGTTGAGTTCATCCAGTCGACCAAGCGTGGCGTCGTGAAATAACGGCCTATATTCCACTAAATGGCACCGGATCAGGACACTCTCAACAAATTTGGCAAGCGCGTGCAGCGAAGCTACGGATGCTTCATCGCCTATCACCTCGAGGATATGTACTTAGGAGAGGACGCGACGTTTTTTTGCGAGCACTGCAAGGATGAGTCGATGTTTCACTTCGATCAGTTCTCGCAGCTTATGGACATCTCCAAACTCGATCCGCCTGGTGCGGACCATCACCACTGACCTTTAGCCCCTGCCGCCGCCAAACGATAAAATCTAACCGTGGCGGAGAACCAAAAAAAGAGCACCTTCACCGGTCTCGCGCGCAATCTGACAGAGCTGCCTGGCGACCAAAAGCGTACGGCACTCGAGATGAGTGCGAGTCTTGCGGCTGTTTCGCTCAAGGTGAGCCGCGCGTTTGTGAATGCAGTGCCGGAGGCCGCGGCGGTTCTCTCAGCGGATGACCTGCGGCAATGGGCGGAGCTCGGTCGTCGTGTAGCAATGGGAAGCGCGGACGCGGGAGTGAAGTTCTTTCAGCGTAATGTAGAGCAGTTCGTGGCCATCCCGGCGGCTGCACGCGCAGACGTTTTTCAGGTGTGCATCCGGCAACTCGTGCTCTCGAGTTCGACCGCTCTAGCTACGTATGACGCTGCTCCGGCGATCGCTGCAGAGATCGATGATGAGGATTTCCTGGTCCGTGTCTTCAAGGTTGCCGGAGATATCGCGCAGCGGTCTGCAAAGCATAGTGCCGAATTTGTCGAGAAGATGCCGACCGTTGCGACTGCGATCGCACGCTTTGGCGATGAAAGAGAAAAGGTTCGAGACGCCGTCATTGCTCTCGCCTCTCAATTCGCAAATAGAACTGGCGGGATGACGGCGGAACTTTGGTCTGGTATACCGGCGGCTCTTAGCGATCTGGGATCCGCCGATGCCGTTCGGTTAATGAATGAGGCCGGCGAGTTTCTCGAATTTGGCGGTAGTGTGACGATGAATTTCGTCTCCTCGGGCAGCGATGTACTACGGCAGATGCCCGCGGTCTTCTCAGATTGGGTGCAGCTCTCGCGCACGATCGCTAAAAGCGGCAATGCGGTTCTGATCTCGTTTATGCGGGCGACGCCGCGGTTCTTCGCCGGGTTTTCACGCCGCAAGATCGAGACGCCTGCGATCGACATTCAGCGGGTCCTCTGGCTCACGGCTGAGATCGGTGCAACGGACGCGGAGAGTGCTCTCGCGGCCTTCAAATCGAGCGCCGAAGCGCTTAGCAAGGTTTCCATAGATAACTTCCATGAATGGGTGAAGGGTGGCCTACTGGACTACGAGAATGAGTCCACAAAGGCACGCCGGTCGTACTTCGCTCTGGAGACTCGCGAGTCTAACTCACGCCTGCAGAAGACGCGCACGGGCCTTCCACTCGAAACGGTGCAGCACGTCCTCCGCCTCTATATCGAGGCTCTCACCGGCAAAGAGGTCGAGATCACGCCGCTCACAGCGATACCCCAAGAGACACGCATTGGTGATGGTAAGACGATCTATCTTCCCGGGTCCGTCGCGGAGTTTGATGATGACGAAAAGGACTTTCGGCTCTACAAGGTTCTTGCTGCACACGGTGCGGGTCAGATAGAGTTCGGCACATTTGATCGTGATACTAACGAGCTCCGAGCCGCATTCACGGAGTTGGCAGAGGTCTACTCGATGACTGCCGACCAGCGTGACGCGTTCTCGCTTGCCGGCTATATCGAGGAGGTGCAGAAAGGCGAGTCTGCTGACGGGTCCAACACCCAAAACGATAAGCCCAAAGCGTTGCCGCCTGAGTCCGACTACCGATCCGTGCTCACCATGTTTCCTGAACCGCGCCTCGCGCGGAAGATCTTCGGCACGATGG
>JBJMGO010000227.1:0-10073 GCA_045807825.1 Pyrinomonadaceae bacterium
AGGACTACACGAACATCAAGACCGGAATGACGCTTGATCCTGCTCTCTGGGTGCCCGAAAAATGGTCCACCGTCGACCGCAGCTACATGAAGTAAGTCATCACGGCGAGACCACGAGATCGAAGTCGGTCAGGTTGTCGGCCAGGGTGACAATGCGAGGCGAGAAGCGGTAGCCTCTGGCGCCCACATTCACAACCAGGGTTTCGCCCGCTGTAATTCCGTCGATCGCATAGTAACCGAATGCGTTCGTGATAGCTGTTACAGTCTTGCCGTCAGCCCGAGTCGCGATCACCCGAGCCCCCCGCAGTCCGTTACCAAACGGTGTGATAACTCGGCCGGACATGCCTACCTCCGCCGCGGTTGGGCCAAGCACCGTTATGGTCAGCCGCTGTGCGCCCGCCATTCCGTCGGTGTCGATCGCCTTGACCGTGAAGTTGTACGTGCCCAACGTCGTCGGCGTGCCAGAGAGCAGCCCTCCCGATGACAACGTTATACCGGGCGGCAGCGATTCGCCGCCGGCGGGCGCTAGGGCCCATGTGCTTGGGGCCGCCGGAGCGCTTACACGATCGGCAAAGCTCGTCAGCCTGTTCGCGGTGAGCTGCTGGTTGTACGCCACCGTCTGATGGGCCGCGGGCAGCGTCGACTGGTTGATCGTAACGCTCCGCTCATACGCACCAATATCGCCGACAGACTCGCGTGGGCGCGTCTCTCCTCGCTGGTCCGTTGCCAGGACGAAATCACTCCGACCGGCGTTCAGCGCAGTCGAATTCGACAGTAGGGCAAATGTTTTTGTGGGCCCGCCATAGTTACTGATCGGAGCGAGGTGTGGATCGATAGGACTCGCCGGGGTGCCGAGCTGATTTCCGGTTGGGACGGGCGAGTTCCCGAAAAATCCCACCGCATTGTTGTTCCCAATAATGTTGTTGCCGTACGAAAACATGTTGCCGTGCACGTCCGGCCCCGACCCGCTCGCGGCGGTGTTGAGCGCGTAGATCGAATTTACGGTATTGATATAGCCAGTGTTATTCGCATCCTGCCAGAGATAAGCTCCGCCGCCGTCCCCGGCACTATGATTCCCCGCGACAGTGATGTTTGCCGCATCGATCGTCCCGCTGATCGAGCCCGTGTAGGGCCCGCACGAACAGATCGCCCCGCCCCAGACATTACCACCGACCAGATCCAGCGCCCCGTTGTTTGAGAATGTCGAGTTGCTGAGGCTCGTGTAGTAATAGTTAAAGACTGCTCCGCCCTGCTGGGCCGTATTGCTGATCAAAGTAGATCCGGATACGGTCGCTGTTCCGACATTAAAGATCCCACCGCCCCGCGGGGAGCTTCCACCAAAGCCCGGGGGCCATTTTGCGGCATTGCTGTCAAAGGTCGAGTCCGTAACCGTGAGTGTTCCGAGGTTCTCGATCCCCCCGCCGTCGACCGCGCTGTTGCCCGAGAACGTTGAACGCAGCACCGTCAATGTTTTGAACGTCTCGCTGTATATGCCGCCGCCCCCGCCCTGCGGTGCCGTATTGCCCGAGAGCGTCGAATCGATGACATTAACATTTCCGAGGCTATAGATGCCGCCGCCGAGTATGGCCGTGCTGTTTGTGATTGTGACGTTCTGAAGAGTGACGCCCGCACCCGAGCCGTTGCTGGTAAAGCCGCCAACATCTATTGAGCCGCCGTGGGACGGGTCCGGGTCGGAGATGTTTGGCTGCCCGTTGGTCAGCGTCATGCCGCTCAGGACGACTGAGGGCGCCTGGAATGAAAAATAGAAATGACGACTCGCCAAACCGGCGTCTAGCGTCAGCAAATTCTGTCCCGGCCCGCTGATTATCAACGACTTGTCCACGGTAAGGTTACCGCCGGACATCGTGATGACCCGTGGAGTAGAGAAGAATGCGGCATCAAAACACAACTCATCGCCGGGGTTGGCGTTCGCGATCGCGTTGCGGAGACTGCCTAATGTTGAGTCTGAGTCGGAAGTATTTGAGACCGGCTTTGTCACCATTTCGACGGCACCAATGTCTACCGTGCCGCCGACGTTGCGAGCAAAACCTGGCCCGCGTGCATCGATCGTCAACGGATTTCCCTGCGCGTCGGTAGAGAGCGCGTTACTTCCGGCATCGCGCGCCGGGCTATTGCACATGAGCGCGTAGGTCTGCGTTGGTCCCCCGTAATTCCCAAGCGCATAAAGCCCGGCATTCGGGCCGATAATGTTATGGCTCCCGGACAGGTTTGTGTCGGGTACGCTTGGGGCAGTATTTCCAGAGACGATCGAATTCGCCACATTCGCTGCGCTGCCACTGTCGAATACGCCACCACCGGAGATCTTTGCCGAGTTACCGCTTATTGTGAGGTGCCGAAAGAAATTAGAGCCCGAACCCCCGGCGTAGAATGCCCCGCCACTGCCATTCGCGCTGTTACCGCTAAATGTAGTATTCAGGATCGTTGCGGAGCACGCTCCGTTATTGATCCCGGCGCCGTTACCAGGCGAGGTATTCGACAAAAAGAGGGAGTTCTGCACGTTCAACGTGCCGCTTAGGCAGCTTACGGCGCCGCCGGAATTCGAGCGGAAGAGACTGCTGTTGATCGTCGCGTTCCCATTACTCTGCACATCAACAGCCATTGCGTTTCCGCTAAATACAGCGTTCGTGATCACGACGGTGGCCCCAACCGCCTTAACGGTCGAATTGCCCGTATTGCCGATGAAGGAATCGCTGTCCAATGTCAGCGAGGAATTGGTTCCGAGGTTGATCACGTTCGATGACTGGATGGTGAGCGCTGTATTCGCTAGATTCAAAAAGTTTATCCGCACACCTGTAACGCCCGCCGAGAGCCCAAAGATGCCGCCGTTATCACCCTGACCGGCCATTGTTATCGTCATTTGATCGGAACCTGGTCCCTGAATGAGCAAGTTGTTTTGCGTGATCGGGATCCCCGCTCCGCCCGCCGGTATGGTTATCGTATGTCCGTAGGTAGATGGGGCGAAGTTTACCGTGTCTCCCGCAGAAGCGTTCATTATCGCTCCACGAAGCGTGCAGTCGCCCGCGGCGGCTGTGCAAGCATACTCGCCCGGCGACGGTAGGCCTCCAAAGTCGTCAGTGCGGTCTACCGTTCGTATCGCCGCAGACGCGCACAAGGGTCCGACGGCCATCGCAGCGATGACCCAAGTGATGGTGGTGAGCTTCGCGTTCATTTCCCCTCCTAGAGACGCGTTCTTCAGATCTCGGTGGGAAAACTATCGAAGACCGTATCACAATGCGCTATGCGGGGAAAGTTTCTTGGCCAGGGGAATGTCGCTATCAGAGTTCCGCTGTGGCTACTTGCCGTTCATCTTCGGCAGATCGAAAGCGAAGGTTTAGGCGTTCGACAATACCATCTGCCTCGGCAATTCTGTCTTGGGGGACCGGCACCCGCTTGTGGACATAATTCTCGATGTGGGAACCCCCGTTCGCGATTGTGGTTATGGCGCAAATAAATTCGAGCATTTCCAAACCGGCCACGGTTTGCCGCTTGCAGCTCTGAAATCGCCAGCCACCGCCCCATCGAACACCTTTGGGTCCAAATCTCCACTCAAAAGCTTCGCCGTTCATAATAAAGCCGTCTAATCTAAGTACCACCTCGCCAGTCGGGGTATCCATCGCGGCCGCGGTTCTACGTCGAAAATACCATTGGGTCAGTCCTGCCAGAGCTAATACAAATCCCATCGAAACGATCACAGCCGTGGTCTGGAACACCTTATAACCATAGACACCACGCGAGTAGCCCAGCCAAGTCAAGAACAGCAAGGGCGGCGTTAGAACGAGCGACACGATCCCCATGTTTCTGACCCTGTCGCTCTGGGCATCGAACCGCTCTACCCCCTTAAATTGCCTCCAGAGCGCCGCGTCACAATGCCACTCGGCCAACAGCGGCTCAGGAGCCGGCGAGGTCGATTCCATATCTTCGAAATTCATGGCATGAGCGTACCTCATTTCAGGGCTCAAAATACGTCTATCGTCAGGCGCTAGATTACGCGATGGTGCGGGGCTGCGTTCGATTCAGCTTGCGTGCGCTAGAATGTCCGTACTTCCCTTGAGGTATCATCATGAAAAAGCTCATTCTTGCGCTGCTTAGCGTCTGTTCGTTGTTTATGCCTACGCTCGCGATCGACATGTCAGGTGAGATCGATGCCGCCGCGAAAAGCGTGCTGCCGCAGGTCATCGAATGGCGCCGGTATATCCATCAGCATCCCGAGCTCTCGAATCGTGAATTCGAAACGTCGAAGCTCGTGGCCGCAAAGCTAAAGGAATTCGGCATAGAGGTCCGCACGGGCATCGCGCACACCGGCGTCGTCGGCATTCTAAAGGGCGGCAAGCCGGGTCCCGTTGTCGGCATCAGAGCCGACATGGATGCGCTGCCGGTGACGGAGCGAGTCGATGTACCTTTCAAATCAGCAGTCATCGGTGAGTACAACGGCCAGCCGGTCGGCGTCATGCACGCGTGCGGTCACGACTCCCATGTCGCAATGCTGCTTGGCACGGCAAAGGTCCTCTCGTCGATGCGTGCGCAAGTGCCCGGAACTGTCGTCTTCATCTTTCAGCCCGCCGAGGAAGGTGCTCCCGCGGGCGAAGAGGGCGGTGCGTCGCTCATGGTCAAAGAGGGCGCGATGGACAATCCAAAGATCGACGCGATGTTTGGCCTCCACATCAATTCTCATATGGAGATCGGCAAGATCGGGTGGAAGGCCGAGGGCTTCATGGCGGCGGCCGATATCTTGACTATCAAAGTGCATGGTAAGCAGTCGCACGGCGCATATCCGTGGAACGGTGTCGATCCGATAGCCGTCGGCACGCAGATCTACACGGGCCTGCAGATGATCGTCTCTCGCGAATCGGAGCTGCCGAAATCCCCGGTCGTGATCACGATCGGCAGGATCAACGGCGGGGTTCGCAACAACATCATCCCCGAGGAATTGACGATGGAGGGCACCATCCGCACCCTCGACGCGGACGTGCAAAAAGCCGTTCACGACAAGATCCGCCTCACGGCAACCAAGATCGCCGAGAGCATGGGCGCGACCGTCGACGTCACGATCAAAAAACAGACCCCGATCACGTACAACACTCCGTCCCTCGTCGAGAAGATGGTTCCGTCGCTGCAAAAGGCCGCGGGCAGAGAGAACGTCAGCGAGATGAGATGGGTGACCGGCGCCGAGGATTTTGCGTTTTACCGTGAAAAGGCACCTGCGTTCTTTTTCAACCTCGGCGGCATGCCGGCCGGCAAGGACCCGGCGACCGCACCTGATCACCACACGCCCGATTTCTACATCGACGACTCAAAACTCGATGTCGGGATCAAGGCGTTTTGCAATATCGTATTTGATTACTCGAGCTAGTCGTCGGCAGAGGCGGTCGGGGATGACGTCGGCCTCGAATCGCCTAAGCGTCTGAGCCGCCATCTCCGCCGACGCGGCACGCAATTCACCTCGGTAGCACTGATTCCGGATATGGCGTTTGCAGAAGGCAATTCTGCAAACGCCGATGCCTATTTCCGTCTTCCGATCTCCCCTCTGAGACCTACTTAGGCCTTTGTACCCTATCTGACCAACACCGCAGAGGGATTTTTTTATCCTTTACTCGCTAATATGCTCCTTCTCCAAGCGCCAACGCCTACACCAAATGTGCTGAGCGGCGCGTCTCAGATCGGCGACGTCGTTTGGGACTCGATAAACCACATGCTGACAGGCGTTGTGGCTCGGCTCCCGCAGTTGATCGCGGGCGTTGCGATCGCCTTTATTTTTTACCTCCTCGCTCGCGGGGTAAAAGGGATCTTTCTTGCAACATCGAGGCGGACACACTTGGATGGCCGGCTGCGAACTCTCTTTTCGCGGCTGATCATGGTTGGCGTTGTCGTGCTCGGTATTTTTACGGCCCTGACGGTCGTCGTTCCAACGTTTGGTCTGGGCGACCTGATCGCGGGAGTCGGATTCACGACCTTTCTGATTGGGTTTGCGACGAAGGACATTCTCAATAACCTGCTCTCCGGCGTGCTGATCCTGTGGCAGCAGCCATTCAAGATCGGCGATCAGATCTTCATCGATAAGATCAACGGCAAGGTCGAGTACATCGGTGTGCGGGCGACGAGCCTCAGACAGGACAATGGTGAGCTGGTCTTGATCCCTAACGGTGATATGTATTCGCGCACCCTCGTCATTCGCGGAGCGGGCGAGCGGCGAAGGATGAATCTAGATTTTAAGGTCGGCTACAACGAGGATATTGAGCGGGCAAAGCAGATCGTGCGGCGAGCCCTAGACGATACCGAGGCCGTGGTAAAGCAGCCCACGCCATTCGTCCTCGTAACGGACCTTGCACCGGAGGGCGTCAACATCAACGTGGCGTTCTGGATCGATACCAACAAGACCATCGCCCGCGAGGCTCTCGACGACGCCGCGACGAACATCATTCGCAGCCTTAACAAAAAAGGCGTCGAGGCCTATCCGCCGGGGTCGGTTGTCGTGCTCTCGCCCAGCGAGGCGACACCTCAGAACGGCGTACCGGAGGAAACTGCAAATGCGAGGCCAAGTTAAAAAGGAGCTTTAGGCGCGTCTGCCTGAACAGGCAGCCCATTGGGACGGATCGGCCCCGCGGTGCCAAGGCCGCGGAAGAGCGGAGTGAATACCCACTTTGAGTGATTCTCGATGCCGTAGTAGGCGATGATCGATTTGCCCTTGTCCTGACTCGCGACACCGATAAAAGGCTGATTCTCGGTCACGACCTCAAAGTCATCAGTCTCGTCGTCGCTGTCCAGCTGGGTATTCAAAGAATTAGTCACCATACCCGACCATCGGTCGAAAATGGGACTTGGATTTCCTGGCAGTGCTCCGCCGTTGAAGTTTTGTACCCGTCTCGCAAAGGGTCCGATCGTCGAGACATCAGCCTTGACGAGGCGCCACTTCCCGTCCTCACTCAGCGGGTCGATCGCCGCCGAGGCACGGAGGATCATTCGCTTCTTTGTACCCTGCGGCAAACCCTCAAGAAGGTCGTCCATCGAATTAGGCAACTTTGCCCCGCGATAAAAGATCACGTACTGACGGATAGCCTCGGCGACCTCTTCGCCGCGGGCGATCGACTCAAGCTCCTTTTCGCGTTGGATCTCCTGCTGCACAGATGGCGCGACGGCGAGCAGGGCGATCGCGAAGATCGCCATCATTCCCATCACGGCAAAGAGCGTCATTCCGCTCTGGTGGGCTTTACTCTGGCGGGCCGTCATCGTTGTCATCGACGTCCTTTTTATTTGGATCGGGCGTCGGCCTCTGCTGCGGGCTACACGGGATACCGGGAACACATGGTCCGGTCACGCCAGGCACAAACTGTTGAAACGTACCGTTCTGCGGATTGTTCTGGGGGAATCCGCTTGGACTGCCGCCTTGTGCCACGCGGTTGAGCTGTACGCGATGCTTAAAGCCAAGCTCCGTGTCCTGAAAAACAACCTCCGCCGCCGAAATATCGATCACGCGAAAACGCCCTTGAACTACGTCATTCAACCTCACACCGAATGGCTTGTCCGGCTGCCCCTGCTGCGTCAGGTAGGCCGTGTCGTTGTTATGCCGCGCGCGGCTGATCATGCCGATGTAGGTCACGCCGGGCGTCGGCGGAGGCTGCACGTTGAAGTTAACCGCATTCGAATAAAGCGTCCCGTCCTTGTTCTGCACGATCACCTGCGCGACGCCGGCGCCCGCCACAATATTCGCCGGGATCTCGGTTACGAGTTTTTTATCGCTCACGAATGTCGTCGGCATCTGCACCTGGTTTATATATATGTGCATATCCGGCGTGAATTTGTCGCCATTCGCCTCAAGCCTAAACCCGCGCGGAGTGCCGGCGTAGACCGACTGCGGGTTAACGAAGGCAAGCTGCACCGGGAAAGGTGTCGGCGTGGGGACCGGCGCAGGCGTGGGCGTGGGTTTTACGGGTGTTGGGCACGTCGGGCAGGGCGGCGGCGGCTCGTAGAACGAGAAGATATTCCGTCCCGGATCCGGTGCGTATGAATTGCCTGGCCGATAATCGACCTGCGTCGTCTGATACGTAAAATCCTGCTCCGTCTGGCTCGGCATGGAGACAGGTGACGTCGCTGACGTTGATGGAGCCGCGGTCGATGCCTTGGGCGTCGGTGAGGTCGTGACCTTCACCGTCGTCGAGGAGGAGCCAAAAATGCTCCGTCCAAAAGCAAAATACAAGGCCCCCAAAGCCAGCACGCCCAGTACTACAGCCGCAATGAGCTTGTTGCGGTCCGCCGGAGTTTTAATGTCGAGTACTGCTGCCATCGTTACTGCTGTGCCACCGGTGTCATGGGCGCAAAGTTTGGCCTGCGGAAATATGCCGCCAATTCAATGTGAAGCGCGACGACCTCACCGTGCATCTTTCCGCTCTGTCGCGGACCCTGCATTACCTGTGGCTGCTGCTGAAAAGGGCTGCCGGGCATCGGCATCGAATTCGACTTCCCATTCGGCTGTTTACCTGCGCTCGTTTGGACGGGCTGTGCCGGCTGCTTAGTCCCCTCGGTGTCTGACGGAGCGAGCTCAACGGCGCTGATAACTACAAACTCGTTGCCCGTCTCGATCTCGCGGATAAAGCGCCGCAGATTCTGGTACGGCCCCTCGACCGTCATCGTCACATACACGCCCGGATAAAGGCTGCGAAACTTCTCACGCCCCTTGTCGTCACCTTGCTGATTTTGCTGCGCGATCTCGAGCGGCTGGTAGTCGGGACCGTTAGTGTTAATGAGGCCGTACTGCATTATGAGGCCGTTGAGCCGTTGGTAAAGTGCCTGCTGCCCGTTTGAGACCGCGGGTAGATATTGCGTCTCAAAATTGTCGACGCTATTTAGGATCTTTGTTACTTGGTCCTGCGACGAGCTGATCTCGCCGTATTTGGTACGTGCAGAGACGACCTCGGCCTCGAGGCTGTCGGCCTTGCGGCGGTTCGTCTCGAGGTCACGGTTTGCGGGGATGACAAAAAAGACGTAAAGGATGATCGCGGTGAGAAAAGCCATCGTTCCGGCAGCGACCACGCCGATCTCGGCTGGGCCCCACATACCTGAATAGACCTTTCGCGGACGAGCCGTAATGACCTGAACCGGCGCCTCAACGATCACGGTTTGCTGGGTGGGTTCAAGATCAGCCATTACTGCCCACCTCCGTTTCGCGCCACCTCAGGCGAAGCCGCTGCGCCATAGGACGGCGTGTAGATCACATGGAATGTGTACTCCGTGTACGTCCCACGCTCATTCTTTTGCAGGTCCTGACCGCGAAGCTCAGCTCTAAACAACCCTGAATTCTGCATGCTCTCGAGCATCGACGTGATCGAGCCGTAATCACGGGCGAGAATGCCAAGCTCCAGCTCCGCCTTCACGCGGTCGCCGTCCTGATAAATATTCTCGACCCGGATCTTTGAAGCCGAGACGCTGCCCGGAAGGACATTCTCGAGGTCCGCAAAAAGCCTCGACCAGCCAAACTGCTTGTTTGCCACGAGCTTGTGGGCCGCCGTCAGCAGTGCTTTTTGATCCGGAGTCAGGAGCTGCTGGACCTTTTCACCCTCACCCTTCAGCTTCGCGATCTCGTCCTCACGCTCCTTTATGCCGGTGGCGAGGAGCTCATTTTGCTTGCGGTCTGCATTTAGTGTCGCAAGGCAGTAGACGCCGATCACTGCACTGATCACGAGCATCAGGGCCGCCGCGAGATAGGGCAGCATCCTGTTACGAAAAGGATGTGTGGCTAAATTTAGCTTTGTGATCACTGGAAATCTGAGGGGTGCAAGAGAGCCGCTCGGAACCGCTCATTCTAGCACACTAATATCGCTTATTTTTCACGCTGCCGCTCGGGAAAAGTTGCACCTAAGCTGTGGAAAGTATTAAGACGATAATCCTTGCAAATTGGATGCTAATTGCGTTATTGTTCTCCATTCGCCCGCGAAATTCTTAATTAGAGGTAATTCGAATGTTAGATGTGCAGGAAACCGCTGCGACTGTCGGCGATAGTCAGGACGGCAACGGTAATGGGAACGGCCACTCAGGAACGAACGCTCCGGCCTATCGTATCGA
>JBJMGO010000228.1:0-3957 GCA_045807825.1 Pyrinomonadaceae bacterium
ATCAGGTTGGCCGGCAGCCGCTCTGTGCGGAATGCGTCAAAATAGGCAAGCACTGACGAAAAGCACATAGCCGGGATTCCGTTGCTCACAAAAGCCGCTACCGTGCGCCGCAGGGAGTCGGAGTGCTGAGTGAGTATCGACACGAACTTGTCGTCGAGGAGCAGGCTCGGCAGATCCGAGCTCGCAGCATACGCAGCACGCATTTCCTCCAGCAAAGCCGACCTAATAATGCAGCCTCCGCGCCAGATCTTTGCGATCTCGCCGAGGTCGCAGCCGTAATTCCTGTCCTTCGAAGCCTCTTGGAGGAGAGTCATTCCTTGCGCGTACATGATGATGAACGCACAGAACAAGGCGTTGCGAAGGTCGTCGAGCGACTCCCGGCCGTCTGACTGGAGCTTTATTCCCGAATATTTTCCAGCCAGGGCCGAACGGACTTTCCTTTGTGCCGAGATCTGCCGCATCGACACCGACGAGTCGATTGTCGGGATCGGGATGCCGAGATCCATAGCTGCCTCTGATGTCCATTTCCCTGTTCCCTTTTGACCGGCGGTGTCGAGGATCTGCTCGACGAGCGGCTGACCGGTGTCGTCGTCTTTCTTTGCGAGGACCGTCGCCGTGATCTCGATAAGGAACGAGTTGAGCTCTGCTGAGTTCCACTCGGCGAATGTCGCGCTCATCGCGGCGTCATCCATGCCGAGAACACGCTTCATGTAGTCGTACGCCTCCGAGATGATCTGCATCAGGCCGTACTCGATGCCGTTGTGCACCATCTTCACGAAGTGCCCGGCGGAGCCCGCTCCCATGTATGCGACGCAGGGCTCGCCATTAACCTTTGCCGACACGGCTTGCAGCGTTGACTCCACGCGGTCGTAGAACTCGCGTTTGCCGCCTGGCATGATCGATGCGCCGTGCCGTGCCCCGGACTCACCGCCGCTGACGCCGACGCCCATAAACCCGATGTTCTTTGCGGAGAGATCCGCATCGCGACGGTCCGTGTCGGTGAAATGTGAGTTTCCGCCATCAATGATCAGGTCGCCTGCATCGAGATGCGGCACGAGGTCGGCGATCACTGAGTCGACGATCGGCCCCGCCGGAACAAGCATCATGATGTTGCGCGGAGACTCGAGTTTGTTCAGGAAATCGGCCAGGTCATTGCCGACCTCCACCGACATTCCTTTGCCCTCATCAAGCAGGAGCTGCCGCTTGGATCCGTCCAGGTCAAACCCGACACCCGCAATACCGTGCTCAGCGATATTTAAAAGAAAGTTCCGGCCCATCGTGCCGAGGCCGATCATTCCAAAGTGTGCTTTTTGCATACGGCGGATTATACAGCCCAAATGTCTGCCTTTGCCACATCGGAATCATAGATATCCGGCATTTCGTCGAACATCCACCAGGCACCGAGGACCATCTGGGCAAATGCCCATTCGCGCAATTCTGTTTCTGTGAGGCCGAACGCATGCGAAAACTGGTCGATGGCTGACGCGAGCCGCTCTCTAATATCGGGCTCCTCATCCTGCCACCAGTGAAAGTTATTTAGGAAAACGGCGATCTCGTAACCGATGTGACCGATAATTCCCTTTGGATCGATCAGGAGAAAGTCCGCTCGATCGGCTGAGACGATATTGTCGGGGTGAAAGTCGCCGTGGAGATAGCCGATGAGCTCAGTCTCCTTATTGCGGCGGTCGTATATCTCGAGGGCCTTGGTGGCATATGAAGACGGAAAGGCGGTGCGCTCGAATCTCCGCAGCCCCTCAAACCAATCGTCGAGGAGAATGATATCGGTGCGGTCCTCCGGAATCTTACGCGACGTGGCCCTCAGCAGATCTATGGCTGGTCTGACAGCGTCCCGCTCGCGGCCCTGGAACGTTTGTGTAAGCGTCTCGCCCGGGTTGGCACGTTCGATAAGCATCGCCATTCGCTCACGGTCGTGCGCAAGCAGTCTTACGGCTCCGTTACCATCGCTGACGCTCAGGTACTTTGCCTCACTAAAATGATCGCGATCGCTTCGAGGCGGCACAACTTTGACGACGCACTGTACCGCGCCGTGAGTCTCGGCACGAGCGACGAAGTTATATTCTCCGTTGACATATGGCTCGTTAACGCTGATCGCCCACTGCTCCTCGATCTCCTCGACAACGGACGGCAACTTCTCGAGCCACCGAGCGCCCGCCTCTCCGGCGAGAGCGCGGACATTCTGGGCGAGTGCTGCAGGGATGGCAATGTGCATGCGACTTGACGAGTGTAGTCACCGCAACGATGCTAGACAAATGAAGCCCCTTCTCGACGCCATTCGCCCGACCACATTTATTGAATCAGTAAAGCTCCGCGACTATCTAGGAATGGATGTGACGATCGCGAGCGAGACATTCCAGCACACGGGTAGTTTTAAGTTTCGTGCTGCCTACAACGTTGCGATAAACGTGCCGAATGACGAGCTGATCGGCGTGTCCTCCGGAAACTTTGGCCAAGCCCTCGCCTACGCGGCAAAGCTAACCGGCAAAAAGTGCACGGTGATCATGCCGCATACATCTGCACAGGTGAAGATCGATGCCGTGCGCTCATATGGAGCCGAGGCCGACCTGATAAACGTGAACGAGGTCGCCCGCACTGAGCGGTTGGCGCAGCTTGCGGAGGAGCGGCCAAATGCCTATCTTGCGAGCGCTTTTGATGATAAGTACGTGATCGACGGCAATTCAACCCTTGGCGACGAGCTAGCTGATAAAGGCTTTGACGCCGTGATCGTGCCGATCGGCGGCGGCGGACTGAGCTCGGGGATCATACGGAGCTTTCAGCGAAATAGCGTCGCGACAGAGGTCTACGCCGCCGAGCCCTTGATGGCCAATGACGCGGCGCGCTCATTGCGCGAGGGTCACATCATCGCCAACGAGCAGGAGCCGCAAACGATCGCCGACGGTGCCCGTACCCTCTCCGTTGGAGATCTTAACTGGGAGATACTAAAGGACGGTCTCGCCGGCATTCTCGAGGTCCCGGAGGAGAATATCGCCCATGCAGTGAGCACCTACTTCTCTCTTGTAAACCTCAAGTGTGAGCCAACGGGAGCTCTCCCACTTGGGGCGTTGATGCTCAACAAAGCTAGATTTGCAGACAAACACATCTGCCTCATTGTCAGCGGCGGAAATGTCGATCCGGCAGTTTACTCGAGACTACTCAGCAGTTAGAGCTTCCCAATATCCTCGACAAACGTTACGCGATTGATCTCGTGCAAGGTGGAGCGGCCGTCGAGAATCTTTCGAACAGCAGACTCTCGCAATGACGAGAGTCCTTCCTTCTCCGCCTGGCGGCGGATCTCTGAGCCGGGGCGGCGGTCGATGATCATTTCTCGAATGTTGTCAGACATATCAAGGAGCTCGTGGATCGCCGTTCGGCCGCGATAACCGGTGTGGTTACACGCGTCGCAGCCGACGCTCCGGTAGAGGGGATGTCCCTTTAGGTCCTCGGCCGACAAGCGTGACTCTGCAAGTTCAGCTTCCGTCGGATCGTACTGTCGCTTACATGTCACGCACAGCAGCCTCACAAGCCTCTGTGCGAGCACGCAGTTTAACGACGACACGAAGTTATAAGGCTCCACACCCATGTTCAAGAATCGGCCGATAACGTCGATCACGTTATTTGCGTGGACCGTCGTAAACACAAGGTGACCCGTCAGTGCTGACTGGATGGCGATCTGCGCGGTCTCCTCGTCACGGATCTCGCCGACCATGATCTTGTCAGGGTCGTGACGCAGGATCGATCTTAGACCACGTGCGAAGGTCAGACCCTTCTTTTCATTTACGGGTATCTGAACGATGCCGGTCAACTGATATTCGACGGGATCCTCGATGGTGATGATCTTGTCCTCGTCATCGCGGATCTCGTTCAGCGCAGCATATAGAGTTGTCGTCTTACCGGAACCTGTAGGGCCCGTAACGAGCACCATGCCGTACGGCTCCTTGA
>JBJMGO010000229.1:0-5825 GCA_045807825.1 Pyrinomonadaceae bacterium
GGAAGATCTTTTACATCACGCTGGGAGCCAACTCAGAAACCTATCCCTTATGAACCGAGGTTAGGCCCGGGTTTTCGGGCGAAACGAAGAAAGAAAGGGCTGCGGGGGCAGCCCTTTTTATTTACGGTGTTGGTGGTGTTGGGGGTTGTTTGGGTTGTGGCGTTTCGACGTGGGCGGCGGAGTGCATGGGTGCGGCAGGCGATCTGAGCGAGCAAACGGCGGTGCAGCGTGGGAGGCGCAGACCTATCTACTTTTTTTGCGGAGCACCACGGTCTTAGTGACCAGCCTGCCCGGCTTCCCGATATCGTATGAAAACACTTCCGCGCCGTCATCGAACCTATTGTAAGAGGCTGTCTCGTACCATGGACGAAAGTTGTCGCGCTTCGAATGGGTGGTCATAGCGATCCTCTCCTCCAAGGTTTCAAGCGTCATCAGGCTCGTGTGAACCTCGATCATCAACCACTGGGGCTGTGCATAGTAGCTGGCCAAATAGTTAAAGAGGTAGGTCAAATTATCCCGAGTGTAAGCACGCCTGTCGATGAGTACGTCAACGTGCCGGGCTACGGGTACGGCGGCCTTCCCGTTCTCACCATCGTCGGAACGGAGGTCGTCGTTAATGACAACATATCGAGAGCGTGACTGGATCTCATCTGGCGGGAAATAATCTCCAGGACCATCCGCGACGGTCGCATCTGTCCCGCCTTTCTGCGAATTCCTTCGCTTATTCGTAGATGCCTGACCTAGGCAGGGGGCAATCCCTACAGACAGAAGGCTGATCCCAAGCAAGAGCCGGGAGATACGAAGGCTGAAGCTCATGAACGCTATGATGCCAGAGCTCGACCGTGGGTTGAACCCACGGCTAAACGGACTGGGTCAGGTAGGCGGCATATTTCGTGAATCGTTGTCTTGCATACCTGAGCTTACTACCGTGGGCAACTGCTAGTAAAAAAGGGCTGCTTTCGCAGCCCTTTTGAGTTTAGGGGGTTGGTGGTGTTGGGGGTTGTTTGGGTTGTGGCGTTTCGACGTGGGCGGCGGAGTGCCAGGCGGCGATGGCGCCTTTGCTGAAGTAGTAGTTTGGGACCATGAAGCCGATGGTGCGTTTCATTTGCATGGCCTCGCTGATGGCGTTGCGGAGCTCGGCACCGGCGGAGACCTCGGACTCATGGGCCCCGGCCGCGATACTGAACGCATCCGAGAAAGCGTCATGAATGTCGGTCATATCGGCGTGCCAGTTCGCGGCGGCACCATAGCTGATGAGCATGGTCTGCTCGGCGGCCGTCGCGGTCAGAAAGCTGTTGCACGCGGCGAGCAAGTCAGCGTCATTCATCGCGCGACGAAAGCGAAAACGGGCCTGGACGCCGGGATTGTCGGGCTCGGCGGCACGGGCGGCGTTTGCGACCCGCGACATCTGCTCGATGAGGTCCTCGCGGCTGACGTCCTTGAGCTGGAACCGCTCGTCGGCCTTTGCCTCAGCCTCGGTCTCGTTTCCCATCATGGTCTCGATCTCGCCGACCTTTGAGCCGAGGTCGGTGAATTTCGTCTGAATGATGGTGCCGGCAGGGGCCGGATTGTCAATGCCAAACTGGGCGCTGCGTTTGCAGGCCTCGTAACGCACACGGTCTTTGTCGTTCACAGGTAAAACTCCTATTTGTTATGGGTTTTCTCGGCGTTGCCAAGATCGGAGAATGATACACGAAATGTTTTCGAGCCGGAAGTGTGTTTTTGATCCTGAAAGTGGAATTTTTCGCTCTGTAAGTACCGCGAACAACTCTGTAAGCGGCGCGCATGACTCTGGAAGTCAGATTTTTAACTCTGGAAGCAGGATCTTTCGCTCTGGAAGTGCGTTGAACGGCTCTGGAAGTAGGTTTTTTGCCTCTGTAAGCGGCGCGCATGACTCTGGAAGTGGGATCTTTGACTCTGGAAGTATGATCTTTGACTCTGGAAGTGGATTGGACGCCGCAGGAAGTAGTTTTTGGTTGACGAAGTTGGAGTTCGCGGGTAGAGTTCTCACACCTATGAAGAAACTTCTCACGATAGTGTTGGCGGTGTTGGTGTTCAACTTGGCGTTGGTTTCGACGGCGTCTGCGGCGACTGATGCAGACAAGGCGGCGAAGCGGGCGGACAAGGTCAAGGCCGGTATCCAAAAGCTCGGCGTCGGCAAAGATTCGCGGATCGAGGTCACGCTCAACAACGGCACCAAGCTCAAAGGCTACGTCTCCGAGATCAAGGACGGCAGCTTTGTCGTCACAAGCGACGGCACAAACGCAGCCACCGAGGTGCCTTATCCGAATGCGAAGAAGGTGCATAAATCGAGCAAAAAGACCCTTCTGATTGTAGCGGCTGCGGTAGTTGGAGGATTCGTAGTACTCGGTCTTATCTTCGCGCACAAAGACTAATTGCCCTTCGGCAGCGCGAATTCGCAGGCGAGGCTTCGGCCTCGCGCGGCGCCTGAGTTTATAGATTTGACACCCAAGATGATGCATAACAATCTCTCATCCCGTTCAAAGTGGCTTATTTTTGTGGCTGCTCTATTCGTTATCCCGGCGGTTGGTCAGGCGACGCCACGATCGACAGGTCGAAAACTGCAGGTCACGCGCTTTCAGATAGCTCCGTCCGTAGCCTTCCCAGAGACTTGGGTGGACACAATGATGGCGGAGACAGTTGACGAGCTCACGCGTATCAAAAAATTCGATGAGATCTCTCTGATCACGAACGCTGCGACTCCTTCGAGTCGCGGCGTGAACCTTGCCCTCACCGGAACCGTTACCAAGTTTCAACCCGGTAGCAAAGCTGCTCGTTTTTGGATCGGAATGGGTGCGGGGAAGACCAAGGTCGTCGCTGCGATCAAGCTTGTCGATCTTGCTACAGGAAAGGTCCTTTTGGAAAGGGACGTTGATGGAAGTGTCATCAAGGGAAATTGGGGTGGCGGGGACTCAAGCGGAGCAACCCGTGGCGTCGCAGTAGAGATCGCAAAGCGGACCAAGGCACTGTTTCCCTAACGCTGAGCATCAGCTCTGTACGGACTTCTCGGAAATTATCAGGCGAGGTTTCGGCCTCGCTTTTGTTTTGCCCGCTGCTCCCACGACCCCGTCAGCCGAAGCGGCTGCCACCCCTCCTCAGGCAGGAGGTGAGCCGCGGGGTTCTTTGGGGGCTTTGTCCGTTGCCTGAAGGCAACGGCAATGTTTAGGAGAGCTGCGGAGAGAGGATGTCAGCCGACAGGGCTGCTCCGGCAGCCCTTATCCTTTTGACCCGTAGTAAAATAACTGCCCAAAGTATGAGATTCCTTTTTCCACTGCTCCTTCTTACACTGTCTTTATACACCGTCGCTCTGGGACAACAGCCGACGCCTGAACCAGCACCCACACTTTCTCCCCTTTCGGCCGACGAAAAGAAGCTGGACTATCGGAAGCTCCTTCTGTCGCAACCCGATTACTCTGCAGAGGAGAGCTACTCCGCAATGGAGGGATTCGGCGGATACAGCACTGGTGGGAAGGCTGGAAAAAAGGGGCCAAAGTCATTTCTAGTGACTCAATTCTTCGGCTACTTGGTTGATGGTGTAACCACAATAAAACTCGACCCTTTTGAGAAGGAGTATCAGGTGCTCCACGACGGCGGCAGGTCCGCCGATGACATGCCTGCCGACATTCGCAAGTTCCTGACCCACAAGCACTGGTCCTTTGTACCGCTTGGCGTCACCAAGGTGAACGACCAATACGACGCGATCAAGGTGCAAGTAGCGGTCAAAGGTAAAGAGACCGAGTTTTATTTGTATTTCGCTAAGGAGCTTAGATATCTTGTCGTCGCCTACGAGGCGAAAGGGCGGGAGCCTGGGGTCGGAGTCACGCGACGGCTCTTTAACGTGTCTCTCGATCCGCCCGACAATCTGTTCTCGATCCCTTCCGACTACAAACGGGTTAAAAAGGTGTCGTGGGGATGATCGACTTGGACGTGGCTCCCCAAGCTGGCGTGACGTGGAATAGAAAGGGCTGCCATTCGGCAGCCTTTCTTGTTGGCATGTCGTCGAGGTGAGTTAAAAGCCGAACCTCACGGAGAGGTCGACTCTGCGGTTTGCGGCGCCGCCGCCGCCGAAGAAGCCAAAGCCGCTGCCGGCCGACCGGTAGGATCCGAATGTCGGGGACGAGAGGACGTTGACCGGGTTGCTGAAGTTGACCTTGTTTAGAAGGTTTTGGACGTTCATGCTAAAGGTCAACTGGTACCGCGACGGTTTGTCGCCGCCACCCGGCCCACCCGGGCCGCCCATCATTACCATCATCGGACCGCCGCCTCCGCCGCCTGTCGCCGCGACCTTTGTCGGAGCACCGCTCGGCCCACTGCCCTTTGCCTTGTCGCCGGACGGCGCCGTTCCGGTTGAAGCTACCACTGCCGCCTTTTTGCCGCCGCCAAAGCCGAACGTCTTGGACAAATTCAGGTTCAGAATGAACGAGCCCGGCCCGTAGCCGTAGTTGCGCGGGATCACGGCGTTCATATCCGATACGCCTGTCATGTTGCAGAAAGCGTTCGTGAGATTTAGCCCAATGCATCGCTGATTCAGGCCCGCGAATGTCGGTCTCTCGACAAAGACCGAGTCGTAGTTCGAATCGACACCCGTCACGAGGTTGTAGTGACGGCCGGTATTCATAATGACGAAAGGATTTGCGCGGACGCCCCACGGGAGCTGCATCGAACCGAACAGAAAGAGCGACTGTCGCGGCAGGAATGCCGCCGGTCCGTCCTCGCCGTGAAGGTCGTAGCTGTAGGCGGGAAATCCAATATTGATGATCGTGAAGCCGATGCTTGAGAGGCTATCGCTGTTGCCGTTTGCCCAGCCCAGATTGTATCCGCCGGCGAGGCTGTATTTGCCCTTGTCGAACGCCGTCCGAAAATTCACACGCAAAAACTTCGCATCCGACTCGCCGCTCGATTCCACCTGGTAGATATTCCCCTGCGTCGGGTCCGGCCGATGCACCGCGATCTGCGGCTGCGAGAGGTTCGCGGGACAAATGATAGTGTCCGGGCAGACGGGAGCGTTGATGTTGCGCACCCTGAAAGTGTGCAGCGAACGCGACTGCGTATATGTCACGCTCACGTTGGTCGTCGGGCTGAACTGATGCTCGACGCTGCCCGCCCACTGGATCGAATAAGGTGCCTGCATGTTGCCGGCTATGTGGTACGGGATGCTCGAGAGCGGCACCAATGCGCCAAGCTGTGCCGCCGTGGGTACGTTACTTACGGGGCCGTTCACATTAAAGACCGCTTGGCCAAGAATGGCCGGGTTATTCGTCACAAGATATGAGAGCTGGCTCGAGCCGTTCTGCCGGTTGGCCCGCAGCGTCTGGCTCTCGCCAAAGCGATCGTAGAAAACGCCCGCACCACCGCGAAAGACCGTCTTTGGCGGCTTGGCACCGCCCGCACCCGGCGACCACGCAATGCCAACCCGCGGCGCGAAATTCAGGTTACTGTGGATGTTCGTCTGGTTCTCATACCTGAGGCCGAAGCTGAGGACGAGGTCCTTGCGCGCCTTCCAGTCGTCCGTAAAGAATGGACTGTAGTCGATCTGGGAAACGCTGGCGATCGGGTTGCCTGCCGTCAACGTGAACTGATTTGGGTTGTAGGCCGCATCACTCACGCCGAGCACTTTGCATCGGTACTGTTCGAGAGATGAGATGACGCCGTCCTTTCCCGGCCCGTTCGCTCCTAACAGGTCGCAATTGTCATCGATGGGTATGACCTGATTGGTGATCGGATCGCGCCTGGCGGCAAAGCCCGCGAATGTGAAGGTCCCGCCGTAATTATTCTGCGCCTGGTCTGTCGTCTTTACACCACGA
>JBJMGO010000230.1:0-9911 GCA_045807825.1 Pyrinomonadaceae bacterium
AGTAATGGAAACCTCACTAAGTTTCTATGTACGAATGCGATGTGTAATGGAAACTTCACCAGGTTTCCATGAATGAACGCGATGGCCAATGGAAACTGCACCAGGTCTCCACGTGCGAACGCAATGAGTAATGGAAACTTCGTCAGGTTTCCATGCACGGTAACGATCTGAACAATCTGTATGGCGATAATTCGCAAGCGAGAGATAGAAAATCTAGAGCAAATGTCAGGCGAGGAGCTGCAGGCGTTCCTTGACTCACTGCCGGAGCGGCAAGAGACGATCTCCAAAATGCTCGATTTTATAGAGGACCAGCTATGGGAAACCGGCTGTGACGACCACCTCAAACACGCGATGCGATTCATGATGGATAACCATCTCAACTTTCCGGGTCTCACCTCATGGCTGAATAGAAATGGCGGCTATTGCGACTGCAAGGTCATGGAACAGATCGCTCCCGATTGGCGGGCAAAGTTTGGTGACGACTAGCTGAGGGCCTCTTTAAGGTACCTTCCGGTAAACGACGCTTCAACTTTTGCTATTTTTTCCGGACTGCCGATCGCGACGATCTCGCCGCCGCCGATGCCGCCCTCAGGGCCGAGGTCGATGACGTGGTCGGCGGTTTTGATGACGTCCATGTTGTGCTCGATCACCAGCAAGCTGCCGCCGCTGTCGATGAGAGCACGAAACGCGGTGAGCAGCTTGTTGATGTCGTCAAAGTGCAGACCTGTCGTCGGTTCGTCAAAGATAAAGAGCGTCTTTGCCGTAGTCTTTTGAGCGAGGTGCGATGCGAGCTTGACGCGTTGGGCCTCGCCGCCCGATAGCGTTGTCGCGGATTGCCCGAGCCGCAGATAACCGAGTCCGACCGCATCGAGCACCTTCAGTCGAGAGACGATCTTCGTCACGTCTTTGAAAAAGGTGATCGCCTCACGCACGGTCATGTCGAGCACCTGGTGGATGTTCCGGCCCTTGTATTTGACGTCGAGGATCTCCTGCTTAAACCTTGTTCCGCGACAATCCTCACACGTCAGCTCAACATCGGCGAGGAACTGCATTTCGATCGTTACAACGCCTGAGCCCTGACATATCTCGCAGCGTCCGCCCGGAACGTTGAATGAGAAGTGCGATGCATTAAACCCTTTTGTCTTTGCAGCGTTGGTCCCCGCAAAAACTTCACGGATGGCGTCGTACGCCTTTATATAGGTGACGGGATTCGAACGAGGCGTTCTGCCGATCGGCGACTGGTCGACGAGAATGATGTCGTCGACGTGCTCGGCACCTTTGATGTCCTTAAAAAGACCAACCTCGGCATTCCACTCGCCTCGCATTTTTTTCAGACCGGCAAAAAGGACGTCGTGTACAAGGGTCGATTTCCCAGAGCCTGAAACTCCGGTCACGCAGACGAGCATGTCGAGCGGAATTTTGACGCTCACGTCCTTGAGGTTGTGCTCGCGCGCTCCCACGATCTCGATCACACGTTTCGTCGCCTTGCGACGCTGAGACGGGACCTTTATCTCCGCTTCGCCACGGAGATACTTGGCTGTTAGTGAGACGTTGTCCTTGAGTAGTCCTTCGAAATCACCCTCGTAAACGAGCTCGCCGCCGTGCTCGCCTGCATTCACACCTACGTCGATAATGTGATCGGCCGCACGCATCGTCTCTTCGTCGTGCTCGACGACGAGGACGGTGTTGCCGATGTCGCGGAGATTCTCGAGGATCTTGATCAGCCGCGAATTGTCTCGCGGGTGCAGTCCGATGCTCGGCTCATCCAAAACGTACAGCGTGCCCACAAGCAGCGAACCGAGGTTTGTCGCTAACTGTATCCGCTGAGCCTCACCGCCGGAGAGTGTGGCCGCAAGCCGCCCGAGCGTCAGGTAATCGAGACCTACATCCACGAGAAACTTCAATCGACGTTCGATCTCGAGCAGCACCTTCTCAGCGATCTTTGCTCGCTCCTCGCTGAGTTCCAGCTTTGCAAAGAACTCGTGTGCGTCGGCGATCGACATGTCGACGATCTCGGGCAGCGAACGCATCCCGATCTTCACATCCCGAGCCTCCTGACGCAGGCGTTGACCCTCGCAGTCGGGGCACTTAGTGTAGCCGCGGTATTTGGCGAGAAAAACGCGGACGTGAAGCTTGTACTTTTTTGTCTCTAGAAATTTAAAGAACCCCTTGAGCCCACGCCAGCCTTCGTCGCCATAGATGATGCAATTCTGCTGGTAGTCCTCGAGATCGGCGAAGGGCTTTGTCATCGATATGCCCGCAGACGAGCAGTACTTCGTCAACTCGCGCATCGCCCACGCATGTGTCGGCCGCGTGAAAGGCTCGATGGCACCGTCTTTCAACGAGAGCAGCGGATTCGCAATTACGAGGCCGTAGTCGATGCCGATCGTATTCCCGAAACCCTGGCACGTGGGGCATGCGCCAAACGGCGAGTTGAATGAGAAAAGTGTCGGCTCGGGCTCCTCATACCTCGTGCCGTCGTACTTGCAGATAAAGCTGTCGGAGAATTTTAAGCGGGTGCCGTCGGTCGTTTCCACAACGGCTGCGTGACCCTCGCGAAAGCAGGTTTCGAGCGAGTCAACGAGCCGCTGCCGAATCTCGGGATCCGCTTTGAGACGATCGATCAACACGTAAGTGTCGGTAAAATCGGCAAACGTGTAATCCTCAGGCCGTGACAGCTCGATAGTCTCGCCGTTGCGAAACAGCCGCGAAAATCCCTGCTGGAGCAGCGAGATCAGATACGCCTGCGTGCTGAGGTCAGACTTGTCAGCCGCGGCTTTTTTGCCGCGCGCGGGTTTTTGCGTGCGGGCTCCACGTTTTGAGACGACCTCCTCTTCCTGGATCGGGAAGAGCACGTAGAAACGAGTACCTTCCGCAAGTTCCGCAAGCACCTCGTCCGCGGCCGACTCTGGTGAATCCTTCCTCACCTCACGTCCGCATAGGTGGCAAAACGTTTGTCCTGCACGAGCGAACAGCAGCCGCAGGTAGTCGTAGATCTCGGTCTGCGTCGCAACGGTCGAGCGAGGATTCTTTGTCGCGTTCTTTTGCCGGATCGCTATCGCTGGCGCGATGCCGATGATCTCGTCCGCGTCGGGCTTGTCCATCCGCTCAAGGAACTGCCGTGCATACGCTGACAGCGATTCCACATATCGCCGCTGCCCCTCAGCGTAGAGCGTATCGAAGGCGAGCGACGATTTTCCCGAGCCTGAGACGCCGGTGACGATCGTCAGCTTATTGAGCGGAATGGAGACGGAGATGTTCTTGAGGTTATGTACCCGTGCACCGCGGACCTCGATGGCTTCTTCTTTTTGGCGTGCGGGCTGCATAGTAAGAAATTCCGCTATACGGGCAAACTTTCATTTTATCAAAGCCTTGCCGCACATCCAACGAAGCGAGTCGGGCGTTGTCTTTGTAGGGGAATTCAGCTACGCTAGGCCACACTTTGAGAGAGCCGTGAGCTGGAAAATAAAAGATCTGATAGTGATGGCGACCGGTGTGGTGCTGTTCGTTATTGGCGTGTGGTTCGGGACTCCATCCTACACCCGCATTATGGGGATCGGGCTGATGCTTGTCGGGCTCGCTACGGTCGCGCTGGGTGCGACGGCGGGATTCGTCGACTCTTCGCCTGCGACCTCGATGATGTCAAAGCTGGGGATGCTGGGTTACGCGCTCGGCACACCGGCCCTGATCTACGGCGTCTGGCATTTTGGTTGAAGCCGGAAAATTACCAGCGAACATCGTAGCTCCCGAAATTATCCTTCCAACTGTCCGCGCAATCGTACGGGAGAATGTACAGAATGCCATCGCGAACGATGGCCGTGTCCGACTCCCTGCGCAGGCGATAGGTGTGCCCGGACGGAGAGCAGACCGTTAGCACGACACGCTCCTCAACCACCTTTGAGATCGCCGCAAATCGCCAGTCCTTTCGTGAGCGAACCAAAAGACGGCTGCCGACCGGAAGGCACGCAAGAGTTGTCTCGGCGCCTGATCCCATCAATCGTTAAAAATTGAGTCTGCTGCGGGCGACGCTTTGCGAATAGCATAGAAGCGCAGCCCGATCGTCACCATGAACGCAGCTATCGCGATCCAGACGATCACCCAGAGGAATCCCGGAATTCCGGTAGCCGCGGCCATGTTGCTCGCGTCATTCTGGATATCAGAGCCGGCCAGAGGTGCGTTGATGAAAAAGACCGTCTTCAGGTCTGAGATAGCGTTGAGAAGACACTGCATCGCGAGAAACGCGACTGCCCAATTAGCGATCCGCGTGCTGCCGTACAGCGCCAGTGCGCACAGTCCGACCGCAAGCAGAGCACCCACAACGACGGTGAACGCAATGCTTGAAAACGGCACATTCAGAGAAAAGATATTTAGCATCGGGCAGATAACGCCAAACACCAGCGTCACAAGGCCGACAAACGCACCCATGCAAACGAGGACCTTCTGCGATGACACGTTCCGCCGCATGAGGTAAAGCAGCAGAACGCCAAAAAAAGTCGTTCCCAGATAGCCTGCGCTGGACGTAAAGAGCGAACCGATCAGGCTATTGCCGGCCGTGTACGTGAGACCGCTGCCGTCGGAGGCTATCGTCAAACTCTGCACCGCTCCACCTGTCACGACCGCCACAAGAGCATGACTTGTTTCGTGGATGAATGTCACGAACAGCCGGATCGGGTAGACCAGGTATTCGGCGTAAGGGATGAACCACAGACCAACGGTGACAACCGTTGCCACGAGCAGCAGCGTGAGCTGCGGTTTTGCGTCGTCGGCAAGCTTGTATCTCATAAAACGCTACCTCTACAAGCGATACGTCCAGTCTAGCGGAAAGTTCGAAAGTTACCGAGAACCAGTTATTCGTTCTACCTTTCTTTTTATTCGCTATTTCGGGATAACGAATAGCGGATAACGAAGAACGAATAATCAGATCAGCGTGTGTAGTCCTCTTTCCCTCCGGTTTTTGACTCTAATTGAATGTCGGTGATCACGATGTCTCGCTGGACGGCCTTGAGCATATCGTAGATGGTCAGAGCCGCGACGGAGACCGCCGTTAGTGCCTCCATCTCGACACCTGTTTGAGCATTGGTCACGGCCTCGGCGGTGATCGCGATGCCGTCGCCGACTATTTCGGCGGTGACATTCACCTTTGAAAGATCTATCTGGTGGCAGAGCGGGATGAGCCCGGATGTTTTTTTCGCGGCCATGATGCCGGCAATGCGTGCGATCTCAAGCGGGTCGCCTTTTGGAGTTGCGCGAGTTTGCAGAGTTTGCATAGTTGCAGAGTTAAGTACGACCTTGGCAGAGGCGACGGCACGACGGGTGCTCACATTTTTACCGGAGACGTCGAGCATGCGGATCTTGCCCGATTCGTCGTAGTGCGAAAGCTCACTCATAGGAAGAGTATATCCGCGACATCACCTTTCTGCTTTTTTGTGCCTCGTCCGAGAACGATGAGCGAATCGGCCCTCGAAAAACCGACGAAGTCACTCGACCCCTGGCTCTTGAGCGGCATACCGAGTAATTCACCGTTTTTACTGGTTGAGAGAGCCGCTGGAATGTAGGCGTCCCGTTCTTTCGGCGAGCGAGCGTCTGCGGCGAGAATGGCATTTCCATGGCGTAGGTCCGTCTCGGTCGCACCTTGCATCAGCAAGATCGTTTTACGCACCAATAGGTGAAACGTGACGGCCGCGGAGACGGGATTCCCGGGCAGGCCAAAAACCAGGGTGTCACCGAGGCGTGCAAACACCGCCGGCTTGCCCGGCTTTAGCCGGAGCTTCTCAAAAAAGATTTCGGCTCCAAGATCCCGGAGTGCCGTTTTCGTCAGGTCGTACTTGCCCGCCGAAACGCCGCCGGTGATGACCAGAATTGCGGAGCGTGGATGGCTGATCGCCGATCTGAGGGCGTCAATATCATCGCCGGGCGATGCAAGGACTCTCGTCTCACAACGAAGGCGACGGCTAAGCACATCGAGCATCACGGAATTTGAATTGCGTATTTGGTCCCGTCCCGGTGTTTGATCGATGGGCACGATCTCGCTGCCCGTGGACATGATCGATACTGTCGGTAGCTGACCCACCTCGAGCTCTGCGTAGCCGAATGACGCGAGGGCCGGGATCATGTTCTCCATGATCCGATCACCGGGGCGGAATATCGTAGTGCCGTGCTCGACTTCTGCTCCGCGTCGGACGATCGCCGTGCCTTTCTTTACTGGCTGATGGATCGTGACGGTCTCGCCTTCCCAACCGGAGGTGAACTCGACCCGCTGTACGGCGTCGGCCCCGTTTGGGACTGGTGCTCCGGTCATGATGCGGACGGCCTCACCACGTTTAATAGTGTCGTGCCAGCCGCGCCCGGCAGCGGACTCTCCGACTACTTTTAGCTCGACAGGGGCGATATCCGTGTCAGCTGCGATCACGGCATAGCCGTCCATCTGCGATCGATCGAATGGCGGCAGGTCTGAATCGGCGACGATCTGCTCCGCGAGCACGCGGCCGACGCTCTCGGCGAGGGGAGTTCTCTCGACGCCCAGTTTTGGCGTTTCGTGTTCGACAATGGTGAGTGCTTCGGAGATCTCGATCATGCGGCGGATGCCAATAGGAAACCGGAGTGTTAGAATCGACGTTTGAGCCGCTCCTAACCTTTTTTAAAAACTCTATTTAGCGAGGGAAATTATACAACGTGATCGACTTTGAACTGACCGAGGAGCATCTAGCATTGCAGAATACGGTGCGCGAATTTTGCGCCGGCGAGGTCGCGCCCTATATCAAAGAGTGGGATGAGAAGTCACATTTCGAGCCGCGGGTATTCGAGAAAATGGCGGAGCTCGGGCTGATGGGCGTGTGCATTCCCGAGGAGTACGGTGGCGCGGGATTCGACTATATCTCGCTTGGGCTCGTGTGTGAGGAGCTTGAGGCGTGCGACACTTTTTTGCGGGTGGCAATGAGCGTTCACGTTGGGCTCAATTCGTTAAGTCTCTACTCGTGGGGCACTGAGGAGCAGAAGCAAAAATATCTCGTCCCACAAGCAAAAGGCGAGAAGATCGCGACCTTCGGCCTCACTGAGCCGAACGCTGGCTCAGATGTTATTGGCATGCGTTCGACCGCTGTTCGTGACGGCGACGAATGGGTGCTCAATGGGGAGAAGATGTGGATCTCGCTGGCGGATGTCGCTGATCATTTTCTCTTTTTCTGCTGGACCGACCTCGAAAAGCAGAAGAAACGGGACCACAGCGGGATGTCTTGCTTTATCGTCGAGCGGACGATGCCTGGCTTCCAGAGCGGCACCATTCACGGGAAGCTCGGGATCAAGGCAGGGAACACGGGTTATTTTTCGCTCCAGGACGTCCGAGTGCCGGCCCCGAACATGCTTGGTCAGGAAGGTGAAGGATTTAAGATCGCGATGTTCTCACTCGAGAATGGCCGCTACACCGTGGCGTCAGGGGCGACGGGGGTAATCCGGGCTTCGCGGGATGCGTCAGTCGCGTACGCCAACACCCGCGAGGTGCAGGGGCAGAAGATCGCAAACTTTCAGCTCGTCAAGCAAAAGATCGCGGACATGGAGGCCGATTACCAGATGTCTCACCTTCTGTGGCTGCAGGCAGGGTACTTAAAGAACAAAGGCCTGCCTTCGGCTCGTGCGGCTTCACTGGCAAAGTGGCAGGCGACGACGAGATCTGAAACAGCGGCATCGATGGCGATAGAAGTGCACGGTGCGAACGGCTACACCAACGACTATCCCGTCGAGCGATACTTGCGCAACTGCAAGGCCGCGGTCATTTATGAGGGAACCCGCGACATTCACACACTGATGCAGGCGGACTGGGCTCTCGGTCTCAAGAAGGAGAAACCCGCACGGGTGACGCTGCCGGCGTATAAGGCGGCGGGAGCTTGATCGTTGCAGCACGTTGGCTAAAGCCCGTACTTCAGAACCGTGGCCAGCCAAGCCCAATAACAATGGCCGCCGGATCGCTCCGGCGGCATTTTGTATCACATTCGGGCCTGTACTCTCGTATGGGCTGCCGACACTAAATCAGGTTATTCCGTAACGGCAGTGGTTTTGCCCGACGCCTTGTCGTATTTGAGCGTGATCTTCTCAATCTTTGTCAGATCAAGACTGAGCCACTCGACAGGAGCGTCGCCATCGGACCACTCAACACGGAGGTCCCACTTCTCAGCTTTCTCCTTCGGGTGGAACTTGATCGTCATCGAGTCCTTGTCCTTGAACTCCTTGCCTTTGAGATCGAGCTCGTCATCCTTGGTCCAATTCTTGTCGCCTGTCGGGCCAACCAGAACTGTCTTGATGTCGTAGCCGGTACCGTTCACGAGCGTGAAGTCGAGGTCCGGGTTGCCGGCGGTATCTTTGTCGGCTGAGTTGGTGTTGGACGAAGCGGTGTTCGACGCGGTATTCGCCGGGGCTGCGGTGTTGGCATTAGCCGGCTTTGCATTGGCGTTGGCGTTGCTGGCCCCGGTGCCGACGGTCGCGGTACAGGCCGAGAAAAGTGATGCCGCAGCGATCGCGACGATAAGTAGAGTTATCCGGTTCTTCATTCTTTCCTATTTCCTCTCAAGATGTAATTAAACGGTGGGAATGCGTGATTATACAGTTAGTCGGCCGCATTGCAACCGCCGCCAAATAAAAAAGGCCGGGAGATCCCGGCCTTTTTCCTTACTGATGAGAGAGGTTTATTTCCCGGTGTTTGAGTTGCTGGTCTTTGGCATGTTGCTGATGTCGGGGCTCTTGTTGGTGAGTTTCCACTCGCCGCCTTCTTTGACGAAAACGACCTTGAGCCCGGTCTTGTAAGTGTCAGACTTGAATACGGCCGTAGCGTTGTCGCCGCTGATCTGCTCATTCGTGAGCTCGCACGTGCCGCCGACCTTGTCGTCCTCAAGAAACTTGATCAGAGTCGGAACCTTTTGCTCCTTCATCTGCTTCTGAAAGTTAGCAAGAGTGTCGGACGAATAGATCTTGCGAAGCGCTGCCTCATCCTTTTTGTTCATCGCATCGCAGTAGGCCTTGATGACGGGCGTGAGCGTGGGTGCGTTATTGGTCACCGCTTCAGGTGTCGCAGCCTTAGGGGTGAGAACGTTCGCATTCTCGGTGCTCCCGTTGCCGTTGGCGGTATTAGCTGCGTTATTCGTCTTTGCGGCAGGGCCACCACAGGCGAGGCCGAGCGCGGCGACGGCTGTCAACGCACAAAAAAGAATGGCTCTAGACATATACAATTCTCCTCAAAACTCACGAGTATAATAAAAGCGATCTTGATGGACAAAACTGCTAAAACCGAATTGCACCGTCTCTTTCTGGTCGATAACCTGCCCGAGCCGCTTACGCCCGCGAGTGCTCACCTGCAGATCTTTGACACCTACATTCCCAATACACGCCTTCGAGTGCGTCAGATGCGCGACCCGGCTACGAACCATTGGACCAGAATGCTGCAGCAGCGTTTCTGTGCCAGCGAGGGCGAGCACGCGGTCACCAAGCTTATCGAGATGCACCTCGACGATGACGAGTTCATGATTTTCGAACGGATGCGAGGAGCCGAGACAAGGAAGAATCGATACTTCCACGAGTCCGATCGCCGCGAGATCGTGTTTGATGTATACCTCGGTGCTCTTAAGGGTCTGATCACGGCAAAGGTAGAGTTTCAGGAACGTGAAACAGTGCTCGATATGCTGGATTACGAGCCGCTGCCATTTATGAAGATAGAGGTAACGGAGGAGGAGTTCTTTGAGCTGAGAAATCTGGCCGGGAGCTCTTTCGCGGATGTCGAGTTCGAGATCGTGAGACTATCGAAGGGATTGCCGCCAGTTGTCCCGGACGAATAAAAAGGCGGGCACACGGCCCGCCTCTGTCTTCATGGCTATCAAACTACTGCTTTCTAGCCGGTATGGTCACTGCTCGATCGAGAGCATCGTAGA
>JBJMGO010000231.1:0-10675 GCA_045807825.1 Pyrinomonadaceae bacterium
GATGCGGTCGCGAAGCTCGGGGTCAGGCTTGAGCGTCTGCTTGTCACTCACAAACTCGACACCCAACATCATTCCAAGACCACGGACATCGCCGATGCAATCGTACTTATCCTTGAGCTTGTTGAGGCCGGATTCGAGATATGCTCCGACATCGCGGGAGTTGTCGACCAGCCCGTTTTGCAAAAGCCCGATCGTAGCCATGGCGGCGGCGATGGCAACCGGGTTGCCGCCGAAGGTCGAGGCATGAGCACCCTTGTGCCAGTCCATGATGTCATCGCGGGCGACGCATGCCCCGATAGGCATTCCGGAGCCGAGGCCTTTCGCAAGGCACATGATGTCCGGGCGAACGCCGCTGTACTCGATAGCGAACATTTTACCGGTCCTGCCCATTCCCGACTGCACCTCATCCACGATCAGCATAATGCCGTATTGATCGCATATGCGGCGTAGTTCCTTCACAAAGGCCACTGGGGCAGGAATATAGCCGCCCTCGCCCTGCACGGGCTCGAGCACGATACCGGCGACCTCTTCCGGGGGCGTTGTGGTCTGAAAGACGCGGTTCTCCAGCCAATTGATCACGTCACGCGTGATCGTCTCCTCGTCCGTCGGCATGTCCGTCGCGAAGTGTCGGAATTTGTTTGGATACGGGATGTGAACCACATCCAAAGCCTGCCGCATAAAGCCAAGTCTCTGGGCTCGCCTGCTCGACGTGAGGCTCAGTGCTCCCAGCGTCCGACCGTGAAACGAGCCGTAGAACGAGATGAACTTTTGCCGATGCGTGTGGTACATCGCGAGCTTTAGGGCCGTCTCGACTGCCTCGGCACCGCTGTTGGCGAAGTGAGTGCGAGTCGCTCCCCCTAGTGGACAGATCTCCTCGAGTTTTTTGCCGAGATCCGGCATCTGGTGATAGTAGTAGTCCGTTCCGCAAAAGTGGATGAACTCATTGGCCTGCTTTGTGATCGCCGCGACGACATCGGGATGGCAGTGTCCGGTCGAGCAAACGGCTACACCGGCATTGCAATCAAGAAAGATATTGCCGTCTGCGTCCTCGACCCAAACGGCGTGAGCACGCTCGACGACAAGTTTGTAGTCGGGACGCGGATAACTCGGCGTCACGTATCTTGTATCGGCCTCGATTATCTCGCGGGACTTAGGGCCGGGAAGCTCAGTTTTTATGACTGGTCGTTCAAATTCGGTTGATGGGGTCATGATCTTGTTCTCCTTGGTTAAATTTGCGCGGCCGCAACCACGCAAGCCGTGATGGGTGAACGAGCCAAAGCTCGCATTCGGAACAAGGAGTGAGATCAGTCGCCGGCGAAAAGATTCGCACGCTGCTTTATAGGTCGTAGTTTTGAAACGCAGCGAGGTGTCATGGAATGGCACCAATATAGCAGAAGCAGTGACAAAAACGCATATCGGCCCAAAAACAAAAAAGGCCACGATCACTCGTGGCCTTAACTTTAAGTCGAGAAAGAGCCTACTTTACCTGCACGTTACCGGCGGTAATTGTCTCCAGCGGAAAGTCGGTTACCTGGTTAAATTGACAGATCATTGGGTCACCATGCGTAGCCGGATTATCGTCGAAAAAGAAGGCCCGGCTGACCTTATCGACACCTTTTCCAGGTTCCCCGTTGTCCTGTACGGCAAAGAACACTGCGTCCACAAGGTCCGACTCATTCGTCCTACGAGTGGTGCCGCCAAAGTACACCGTGTTGCCAAACTTGTTCATGCATTTAATATCGATCTGGAGCATGTAGGGCGAGTGGCCATTGTCACCGGTGAAGGCTGGGTTGTGGAGCACCGCATTGCCCTGGGCTGCGCAGCACGTGCCGGCATCCAGGAGTCTGGCGCTGAATGCGAATTTACGATCACCGAGGCTGCCCTGCCCATTTGCTGACGGAGCCGGGGCAAAAGCCGAGGTCTTGATCCCAACTATCGAGCAAAGGCATAGGATCGCCGCCACTGATGTGACGAGTGCTATCTTTCGTACGGTCTTATTCATTTCTATTCCTCCATTTTTCAAAACAACAGATGGCCGGGACCTGATCCCGACGCGAGAGCATCATCTCGTGGATCGATCGGCGGTGGGCAATAGCGCCTTCGAAAACTGTAATATGCCGCAAGCGTAAGAAAATTCCCGCACGAATGTCAACGAGAAAACGTTCAGCTTGTCTTTTTTTATTGAATAATAGCCTTACCTCGCGAATTAAACGATCCTTATGTCGACAAACCGGCTGATAAACGAGACCTCGCCCTACCTCCTCCAGCACGCTCACAACCCTGTGGACTGGTATCCGTGGGGTGAGGAGGCGTTTAAGCGGGCGAGGGCCGAGGACAAGCCTGTGCTGGTCTCTATCGGGTACTCTGCGTGCCATTGGTGTCATGTGATGGAGCACGAGTCATTTGAGGACGAGAATGTCGCACAGGTGATGAACGACAGCTTCATCAATATAAAGGTCGATATGGAGGAGAGACCGGATGTCGACCAGATCTACATGAATTTCGTCCAGGTGACGACGGGCCGCGGCGGCTGGCCGATGAACGTTTTCTTGACCCCCGACAAACGGCCATTCTTTGGCGGGACGTACTTTCCACCGTCTCCGCGATACGGAATGCCGAGCTGGACGCAGGTCTTGCTGAGCATCGCCGAATCGTATCGCGGGCGCCGTGCCGAGCTTGAGCAGTCGGCGAATGAGATCCTGAGCGAGCTGCGCAAGATGACGCTCCTCGAGGCGGGCAGTCTATCAGAGGAGATACTTGACGGCGCATTCGCGTCTTTCTCGCGTTCTTTCGATTCGATAAACGGCGGATTTGGCGGCGCACCAAAATTTCCGCAGTCGATGTCGCTCGAGTTCCTGCTGCGGTATCACCACCGCACCGCAGATCCGCGAGCCCTCGAGATGGTCACGCGGACGCTCGACAAGATGGCGCTCGGCGGAATTTACGATCAGCTCGGCGGCGGCTTTCACAGGTATGCGGTGGATGCGATCTGGCTCGTTCCGCATTTCGAGAAGATGCTGTACGACAACGCGCAACTTGCACGGCTGTACCTCCACGCGTATCAGGTCACGCAAAACGAATTCTACAAGCGCATCTGCGTTGAAACACTTGAGTACATCCGCCGCGAGATGCTCGACGCAAGCGGCGGCTTTTATTCGACGCAGGATGCGGATAGCGAGGGTGAGGAAGGGAAGTTCTTCGTCTGGACGCCCGACGAGATCGAGGCTGTCCTGGGGAGCAAAGACGCTGCAGACTTCTCCAGCTTTTACGGCGTAATAAGGGCCGGCAATTTTGAAGGGAAGAATATTCTGAATATTGCCTACGCTAAGGCCGGCAGCGTGCTCAGCGGTGACAGCGAGCAACGCAGAGGTCTGGATGCGAGTCGCGAAAAGCTCTTCAACGCCCGCGAGAAGCGCATAAAGCCGCACCGCGACGAAAAGGTCCTCACCGCCTGGAACGGCCTGATGATGGCTGCCTTCGCCGATGCGGGCCGCGTGCTCGCAAGCAAGGATTACCTCGATATTGCACGGCAGAATGCCGAATTCGTCTTTCGAGAGCTGTACCGCGACGGTCGGCTGATGCGTACCTGGAAGAATGGTTCAGCAAAGCTCAACGGCTATGTCGAGGATTATGCCAATGTCGCCGATGCGCTCATCGTGCTATATGAGGCGACGGGTGAGATCGAGTGGCTGACGCGGACGTGGGAGCTTGCGGACACGATGATCACCGAGTTCTGGGACGAGGAGACGGGAGGATTCTTCTTCACGTCCAACGATCACGAGGAGCTCGTAGTTCGTAACAAAGATTTCTATGACAACGCGACACCATCGGGTAATTCCGTCGGTGCCGACGTGCTTCTGCGGCTTGCTAAGCTTACGGGTGAAGAGAAGTACGAGAGGTTTGCTACCGCGATCCTCCGCCTGACAGCCTCGATGCTCCGGCGTTACCCCCAAGGCTTTGGACGAGCACTTTCTGCGATCGAATTCGCTCTCCACCAAACACGTGAGATCGCGATCATCGGACCGATCGACAGCGAGCTGGCAAAGTGCGTGCATGCCTCATATTTGCCTGACGCGGTCGTAGCGATGTCTGACGGCTCGACGGGGGCAGCAAACCTGGTCCCATTGTTTGACGGAAGGGAAATGGTGGACGGCAAGCCTACAGCCTACGTCTGCCGCAACTTCGTCTGCGAGCGGCCGGTCACGAATGTCGCCGATCTGCAGGCGTTACTCGACGCGGCTGGATCTCAACCGATCCAGTCGGAGATGAAGAACTGAAGCAAGAAAAAAGGCCCACCGGTCGGCGGGCCTTTTGCTGTTCATTTGTCTGTCTAAACTACTTCTTCGTGTTTGCGTTCGTCTTAGCCGAGTTTGCCTTTGCGTTCGAGTTCCCCGACATTCCGTTCGTCACCGTCTTTGTGGCGTTGGTCATCGTGTTGATCGGATGTTCCAGTGCGTTGGTGACGGTGTTTGAATTCACGTTCGATACCGACGAGTTGTTGGCGTTCGCGCGGTTGGCGTTAGCGTTATTCGCGTTCGAACGGTTTGAGTTATTTGAATTATCGCTGCCGCCGCAGGCTGCCCCAAGGGCGCCGAGCACGAGAACGATGGAGAGAGCAATTAGCTTTGTCATACGAGATCGATCCTCCTAAATTAATGGCGAAAGATACTGACGAATAGAAGTTGTAAAACTTCACCCGCAACTATAAGCACGGTTGTGAATTAAGTCAAAGCGAAAAGGCCCGGATGAACCGGGCCCTGAGTCTTAGAAGTTGGTCGTGAGACTACTTCTTGCCGTTTGCGTTCGCGGTATTCGCCGGAGCGGTCGTGTTACCAGCCGCAGGCTTGTTCGCCATCGCATTCACCTGGTTTGCCGCGCTCTGGATCTGGTTCGTCGCATTTGCGACGGCTGCGTTAGCGTTTGCCATCTGCGCGTTCGCATTGGCCAAAGCCGCATTGACCGACTTATTAGCGTTGGCTGCCGCGTTGTTGGCTCCGTTATCACCGCAGGCCATGCCGAGGGCGCCTAGGACCACCAGGGCTGAAAGTGCAATTACTTTTTTCATCTGAATCGATTCTCCTGTCTTCTCAAAATTTGATCTAGATCTAAACTCCGGACCGGCGTTGGGAATCCACCGCTCTTTCTGGTTCCGGTACTGAAAGTTGGAACTTCCGCAACAATATAGTCACATGGCCCCCTCAAGTCAACTTGCACAAAGAAGATTGTGCACAATAAAAAGCACCGACCCGAGAGCCGGTGCTTCTAAAAACCTTGTTAGGCGAAGTGCCTTACTTGGTCGGGCTGGGCTTAGCCGAGTTCGACGTGTTGGTCGTCGAGGTGTTCGACTTGGTGGTGTTCGAGGTCGAGCTGTTCGACATCGTGCTGTTACCAGTCGAGGTCGAGTTCGACATCGTGCTGTTGCCGGCTGTCGACGTGTTGCTCATCGTGGACGAGTTGTTCGCCGACGTCGAGCTGTTCATGTTGGTGTTCGTCTTGTTGACGTTAACGTTGGTGTTGTCGCTGCCGCCGCAAGCCGCACCGAGTGCGCCCATCGCGAGAACCGCTGAAAGTGCAATTACCTTTTTCATTATTATAGGACTCCTATCTTTCTCAAATTTACCCGTTGCCGGGCGTTTATCAGCCGCCTTTAACGGCCAGTTGCCGCGAACTCTTTCTTTTTCGTGGCAAACGATAAGATATGGGTCGGCGAAGCGTTTGTCAACCCAATTTTGCGATATTTTCTCATGTGTCTGACACATGCCCGTGTGCATGGCAAGCCGCATAAACATTGGAAAATATTACTTGACGCTGCCGAAGCTCGACCGCTATCTTGAATATAGGGCATTCGCCCCTCAAGTCCTCAACCCTCACACCCTGAGTCGACAATGAAAGACCCCGCCTCGCCCGGCTCCAACCGCCGCGAAACATCTTCCGTATATCCACTGGCAATCGTTGCTCTATCCGTCGCGGCGATCGTGTCGACATTTGCGATCTCCCTGTACTCGGAAGACCCGCGAATAGAGGCACGTTCATTCTCCGGGATCCTGGTCGCTTATCTCATCGCGTGCGGAGTGCTGTATCGGCTGTGCCGGAAGGATGTGCGAGTGCGGTCGCAGCAGGGTGAGAACGACATTGAGGAGCAGTTGAGGATACTCGACGACGCCAACACATTCTTTGCAGGATCGCTAAACACCTCTGACACGTTTAGACTCTTGATCAGCCGAATAAAGGAGATGGTGCCTTTCACGGGAGCTAGCCTGCTGCTGTGCGACGACAAGCGAGAGAATTTTGTTGTTGCCGAGGTTGACGGTACGACCGACGAAAAGGGAACAAGGCTCTCGCTCGACAGCGGCGTAGCCGGTCGGTGTTTCGCTGAGAGAGACGTTGTCATCGACGCGATCACAACGTCTGCCGCCGTCCCGTTGAAACGCAATGCAGAGGTCTACGGCGTGTTGCTCTTTGCAGGTGACGAAGATCTCGTGGTCGAGGACGCATCGGTTCTCGATGCTATCGGCGAGAGAGTTTCGCCGCTCGTGCTCGCCTCCATGGCGTACGAGCGTAGCCGGCAAAATGCTTTGACGGATGCCGCGACTGCCCTTCCGAATGAGCGTGCCTTTCACCTCGTGCTCGAGAACCAGGTTGCCGAGGCCATTCGCAAGGGCGGCTCACGGCCGCTTACCATATTGTCATTCGATCTAAAAGACTTTGGCGAGATCAGCTCTCGCTATGGTCATGCGGCCGGTGACCGAGTGCTGAATTACGTCGCCGAGACCGCGAAGGACAACCTTCGCCAGATGGATTTTTTTGCACGCGGCGGAGCCGACGAGTTCCTGGCGATCATGCCAACGGCAACCTACGAGATATGTCGGGAGATCATCACCCGAATTCAGAGATCGATCGTTGAAACAAGGATCAGCGTCTCGGACACTGACGCGGTTCAGATCGAGGTGAATTTTGGCTGGGCATGCTTTGGTGCCGACGGCGAGACACCGACCGCACTCATCGCGGCCGCGCGGGAACGAAAAGA
Source organism: Pyrinomonadaceae bacterium (assembly GCA_045807825.1). Taxonomy (GTDB): domain Bacteria; phylum Acidobacteriota; class Blastocatellia; order Pyrinomonadales; family Pyrinomonadaceae; genus OLB17. Next base: position 7,028 of record JBJMGO010000231.1, read on the forward strand.
ACAAAGCAGATCATCGGTGCCCGGCAGCGTCCTTTGGTTTCCGCAGGAGGTAGCGCACTAAGCTACTTCTGCTTTATGGAACGCACGAATGTGACGACCTCCGCAGCGAGCGTCTTGTCGATCGGAACGCTCGGATCGCTGTAGGCCTTCATTTGAGATGCCTGGTCTCTGATCGCGTATTTCAACATGTGATTGACGTCGTCGAGGAGTACGAGCTTCGCCTTCGGCTGGGCTTTCGCGAGCAGCTCGGCGTCGGCCACGGATATCTGCACATCTGTCTTACCCTGCAGGATCAGGACTGGGATCGAAAGTTTGGCGATCTCGACGGCCGGGTCGTACTTTAGCCACGAGATCATGTACGGCTGCACGCTCGGTCTAAAGAGACTTGCGAGTTCCGGCTGCGCAACCGGATCGACCGTGCGACCGACGAGAAGCTCATTCAGGATCTTTTCAGTTGCCGTATACAGCTCAGGGGTGTATGCCGGCTTTAGCTGCTCCAACAGGATCTTGTCGATCCGTCGTCCCGCACCTGCGATAGATATATAGCTGTCGGCTCCGGACTTGGCGGCGGCAACCATCCCGATGAGTGAGCCTTCGCTATGGCCTGCAATGGTGATCGTCGAGAACCGCTTATCGGCTCTCAGTTGCTTTGTCCACAAAACGGCATCATCAATATACGTCTCGAACTTCAGGTCCGACTCCTTTTGTTGCGCGATCATGCGGCTTTCCCCTACACCGCGTTTATCCGTGCGTAACGACGCGATGCCATTCTTCGCGAGCTCGTCCGCTAGAAGTTTGTATGCGTTGTTTGGTCCCGGTAGGAGAGGAGAGTTTCCGTTACGATCCGTCGGTCCCGAGCCCGCTATTATCAAAACTACCGGTACGGGCGTCTTCGCCGGTGGGAGCTCGAGTGTGCCGTAGAGTTTTCCACTCGGTGTTACGAGCGCTGCGGGCTCTTCCGACATGTTTACAGAGGTCTGTTGGGCATTCACAGCTATGGCTGCTGTGAGTGCGATGATGAGGAATAGAAGATATTTCATACCTGAAATTCGCTATGTGTGGTGCCGTTGTGAAAGATTTATCTGGATTTTTCCCCGTAATAATGCATAATACTCCGAAGCGACGAACTTCATCGTCGTAAAACCCACCGATCGATCTAAATCTGGATCTAAAAAGCAGAAATGATCGAATCTATTGTGCGCGGGTGCAGCCGGGCCGCTAATAAACTCTCAGCTTTGCCCATATAGGAGACTGACGTGTCGAGGAAACGCTCTACGACCAAAGAAGACCTGCCCGAAGAGACCGGGATCGAACCATACCAATCGAAGTCTCAGGCATCCTCTCCCGAGGAGACGGACGCACTCGATTCTGAGACTGCTTTTGCGCTGGCTCACGATCGCGCGTCAGAGCTGCCCGTTGAGGGTTCGGCTGGGGGCCCTGTGACCGAGTTCGCCATGGCGGCCCCGAAGGGGGACGCGAAGGAAGAGCGGGGGATAGTACCCCATGTCGAGCAGCGCCTAGCCCAAAGGCATGTCAGAAAGGTAAAAACCGTCGTTCATTTCAAAGAGTCTGCGGAATCAAACTGGCGTGAAGTGATCGACGTCAACACGGTTTCACGAAACGGTGCAGCCCTCATCCTGCCTCGACCTATACCCATCGGCCGTCTCGTGTCGCTTGTAATGGATATGCCGCGGGAGCTTCGAGCTTACGACCAGTTTGGTGAGGTCTACCCGATCGCCGCCATCGTTCAAAACTGCACCGAGCTGATGCAGGGCGACAAATTGCTGTACCACGTCGGCGTCGCATTCGTCGGCAAGCAACTGCCCGACAGCTATCGCGAAGATCCGACACTCGCCTACTGTATCGCCGGCGTCGCTGAGAACGGATTGTGGAAGATCACTGAGGCCCGTCCCGGGTTCCAGGTTCGTCGCCATGTACGATACTGGCCGGACCTTGTCGTCAGCGTCACATATCGTGATGAGGTCCTAAAGGTCACTCAGCGGGCCGCCCTAAAAACGCGCGACGTGAGCCGCGGTGGAATGGCCTTGTGGGGATCTCTCGACATCGCGGTTGGCGATCGCATAAAGATCTCGAGTAAGGAACACGCCTTCTTCTCGATGGCAACGATCCGTAACCGCACAGATCACCCCAGGGATGATTCGCTCTCGCTGATCCACGTGCAGTTTGAGAATGCCGAATTTCCAGTCGAGCGGCTCGCTCTGCCGCTGGCCCAGAAAGTTGAAGAGAACCAGCCCGTCTTGGATGCCGAAGAGGTTGTGGCCGAATGATGATCGATCATTCGTAGCGCAGGCAGTCGATAGGATCCAGCTTCGCGGCTTTTCTAGCCGGCAGCACGCCGAATATCAGACCTACGCCTACCGATGTCCCAAGTGCGGCGATGATCGCCCACAGCGGGATCTGCGCGGGCAGACTCGGGATAAGTAGCATGATGAGATCGCTGATCCCGATCGCGACTATCACTCCGATCACCCCGCCAAAAAAGGTCAGCGTCATCGCCTCCAGCAAAAACTGCATCACGATCGCTCCACGGGTCGCTCCGATCGCTTTTCGAATGCCGATCTCCTTCGTTCGTTCGGTAACGGAGACGAGCATGATATTCATCACGCCGATCCCGCCAACCAGCAGGCCGAGACACGAGATCGCGATCGCCGCAATTCCAACGCCTCCGATGATCCCATCGAACTGAGCGATAAAGTTATCTGCCGTCTTAACGTCAAAATCGTTCGGCTGCCCGTACTTCACGCCTCGCCTGAGTCGCAGGATCGCCTCGATCTCTTCCTTAGCCTCGTTTAGCTGGCCTTCCTTGGCCTGAATTATCATCAACAGAAAATCACGCTGCGGAGCGACCTTGCGGGCGGTGCGCACTGGCATAAAGACCTTTTGGTCCTCTTCGTTCTCGCCAAAAAATCCGGATTTGCGTTTAGCGGCGACACCGATGACCTCCCATGTGTCACCGTTCATTCGAATGACCTTGCCGATCGGCGACTCGTCAGGATTTGGAAAAAGCGCCTCTCGCGCATTGACGCCGAGAACTACCACATTTCGCCGCTGAACGTCATCCGCGACCGAGATCCATCTGCCCTCGCCTACCGAGAGGTTTACGATCTTGTCGTAATTCGCCGACACGCCGTCTACGCTCGCCCAGCGATAATTGCGGCCCTCGTAGGTCATGTTGTCGTTAAAGCTCGCCGCGCCAAAATTCCCGATGCCGGGATCGACCAGCGTCAGGTCCTCGACACTCTGAGCCTGCGCAAGAATGGCGTCGGCATCGTCATTGGTGAGGACCTTACGGTTGCGCTCGTCCCGATTCGGGGCGTGCGGCCCGGTCGTCAGGTGAAACGCGTAAATGTTATTGGTCCCGTATTCCTCGACGATCGAGATGATCGACTGCCGCATCCCCGTCAGGATCGACGCCACCACGATCGCGGTGATCACGCCCACGACAATTCCGAGTATCGTCAAAAACGAACGGAACTTGTGCCCGCGAATAGAGTCCAGCGCCATCCGCAGGACCTCGCGTGGTAATGATGTGGACCAACGCATACTATTTTTTCAACGCAAAGACATGAGAAAGATCAGAACCACAGATGAACGCAGATAAACACCGATGCTGCCACGAACGAGCAA
>JBJMGO010000232.1:0-3282 GCA_045807825.1 Pyrinomonadaceae bacterium
CAAAGGCAAGGTCCTGATGATGCTTGTCAACGATCCACCTGCGACCGCTGACGAGCCCGATCTTTTCGGCGGTCGCGGGCTGACGTACTACGGCCGCTGGACGTACAAATACGAGGAGGCCGCGCGCCGCGGTGCAGTCGGCGTCATTCTCGTCCACACGACCGAATCAGCCGGCTACGGCTGGAATGTCGTCCGCACCTCCAACGGCAACTGGCGATACGAGATCGCCCGGACGGCCGCCCACAAGACGCCGTATCTGCAATTCAAGACCTGGGCGACGAATGAGGCATCTACAAAGATCCTAAGGCAAGCTGGCCTGGACATCGACAAACTTCGGGAGGCGGCGAAGCACCGTGATTTCAAACCCGTGAAGACCGGGCTCACCACGAGCATGGATCTCAAGAGCGAGGTAAAACGTCTCGAGTCGCCAAACGTTGTGGCGACCGTGGAGGGCAGCGATCCGCAGCTCTCAAAGGAATACGTCGTCTACTCTGCCCACTGGGACCACTTCGGTACCGGCGAGCCTGACGCGAAGGGTGACCGCATCTATAACGGAGCCTACGACAATGCCTCGGGCGTCGCGGCCGTGCTCAGTATCGCGGAGGTAATCGCTAAAACGCCGAAGAACGAGCGGCCAAAGCGGTCATTCCTCTTCCTAATTCCAACAGCCGAAGAGCAGGGACTTTTGGGCTCCGAGTACTACTCGACGCACCCGCTCTTGCCTCTGCGAAACACCGTCGCCGACATAAACCTTGATGGCGTGAATATCTTTGGCAAGGTGCGAGACTTTACCGCTCTCGGAGCCGAGCGCTCGACGATGTCTGGTTTTATCGAGGCCTCGGCAAAGGAACGCAGCTTTGTCATCAAACCAGACGCCAGTCCTGAACAGGGCTTTTATTACCGCTCGGATCATTTTCCGTTTGCAAAGGTTGGCGTTCCATCCATAAACTTCCAGCACGGCGACCAGTTTGTAGGGACTGTAGATCCAGAGGCGCTCAGCTTTTCAAAGGACTACACGGCAAAGTATTATCACCAGCCCTCCGACGAATACCACGACTGGTTCGACGCCTCAGCAATGGTGCAAGAGGCCGAATTCGCCCTCGCCTTTGGCATCAGGATCGCGAATTCGTACGCCGTTCCGCACTACAAACCGACTGACGAGTTTGCGGCGGCGGAAGATAAGCGCGTCGGCACCCACTAGGTAGGGCTCAGCAGAGTGAAACAAACCTTCTACATCACAACCCCGATCTACTACGCGAACAGCCTCCCGCATCTGGGGCATCTGTATACGACGATAGTGGCTGACGCGGTCGCGCGGTATAAGCGGCAGCGTGGGTTTGAGACCTACTTTCTGACCGGGACGGACGAGCACGGGATCAACATCCAGCGAGCGGCCGAAAGGGAAGGCCGCACTCCAAAAGAACAAGCCGACTACATCTCAGGTCATCTGAAGCGGATGTTCGGCGATTTTGGTCTTGACACTATAAGCGGCGGGTACGACATATTCATGCGTACTACGGAGCCCTTTCATTACGAGGGGGTCAAGCATTTCTGGCGTGAGATCGCCAGGAACAAGACACCGAAGGGCAACGACACGATCTACAAGGGCTTTTACGAGGGCTGGTTTTGCGCCCCGTGTGCGGCCTATAAGACCGAGGACGAATATTACACACCTGAGGGATCGGACGTTCCGTTTTGCTTCATTCACGAGCGTCCACTCGACAAGGTCGCGGAGGAAAGCTATTTTTTTCGTCTGTCCGATTATGGTGAATGGCTCATCGAAACGATCGGATCCGACCCGCAGCTTGTCAGACCCGATGCTCGACGAAACGAGGTCCTCTCGTTCATTCGCGGTGGCCTCCAAGACCTCTCTGTAAGCCGAGTCAAAAGCTCCGTGTCCTGGGGCGTGGCGGTTCCCGACGATCAGGACCACATCATCTACCTCTGGTTTGATGCTCTATCCAATTACCTCACGGCTATCGGTTACGGTAACGAGGAGCGGGCGAATATCGGATTCGAAAAGTTCTGGCCCGCGGTTCATCTCGTCGGCAAGGACATCCTGCGATTCCACACCGTCTATTGGTTTTCCTTCTTACACGCGGCCGGCGTGCCGCTGCCAAAGGCGGTGTTTGCCCACGGGATGTGGTTAGATCCGCAAGGCCGTAAGATGGGCAAAACCCTGGGTAACGTGATCGAGGTTGATGTATTACATAAACATTTTCAGACCGACGCCGTTCGCTATTTCTGCCTTCGGGACATGGTCTTTGGCCAGGACGGGAAGTTCGGCTACGAGAATCTGATCGGGCGTGCCAACGCTGATCTTGCAAGCGGTTTGGGTAATCTTTCGAGCCGCACCTTCTCGATGATCACTAAGTATCGCGAGGGCAAAGTGCCGTCCGGCAAGATCGCCGAGGAGAACTACCTGCAGGCAAAGCGTGCCGGAGTCGAGCCCGACGAGCAGGAGATCGTCTCCGTTCTAACCCGCGCCAGAGACGAGTTTTTGCGGCGGTTTGATAATTTTGAGTTCAGCCAAGCCATCGACGTCCTCTGGACTGTAATTGCCCGCATCGACAAGATGATCTCGGACGCAAAGCCGTGGGAGCTTGTCAAAGATGAACGCCAGGCCGAGACGCTCAACGCCGTCCTTTACCGGGCATCGGAGACGATCCGCTGGCTCAGCGTGCTTCTGTATCCCGTGATGCCGCAGTCGTCCAAGAGCATTTACAGCCAAATAGGCCTCAATGCGGATGTTTCAAAGATCGATCCTTCATCGTTGAGATGGGGCGAATTGCAAGCCACTACCGTGATCGGCGAGACATCTGCGGTATTCCCGCGTATCGATAAAGCCACTGTTATGAGCGAAATAGCAAAAGAAACCGAGAAATTGTCAGAACCATCTGCGGCAGCAGGTAGTTCGACGCAGCAAGGAAACACCCCACAGCAGGCATCCCCTCCGCAGGAAGGTGATCAGCCACCCGCTACCGCAGGTGTTTCCGACAGCGACTTCATCACCATCGATGATTTCCTAAAGGTTGAGCTGCGTGTTGGTGAGATCAAGGTAGCCGAGCGTATCCCAAATGCCGACAAGCTTCTCCGTTTTGAGATCGACCTCGGTGAGGAAAAGCCGCGTCAGATACTCGCGGGGCTTGCCGAATACTACGAACCCGAAACCCTCATAGGTAGAAAAGTCGTAGTAGTTGCTAACTTGAAGCCTCGCAAGATGCGCGGACTCGAAAGTCAGGGTATGATATGTGCCGCCTCTCTCGAGGGCGACGACCTCGC
>JBJMGO010000233.1:0-5808 GCA_045807825.1 Pyrinomonadaceae bacterium
GAGCAGGACGGCGTGCGGGTTGCAAGACTGCAGTTTTTCCGCTCGCGGCCGGGAGAGATAAACGCTTACCACACCGAGGTTGCAGACTCGCTCGCGGGCCAAGGTGTCGGCAAGAAACTCGTCGCCGAGCTTGTCGACTACGCCCGCGAAAACGATGTAAAGGTCCACGCGACCTGCAGCTATGCTAACAAAGTGATGAGCGAAAGCGACCAATACAAAGACCTTCTCGTCTGATGGAAACTCCCCGCATCTCCGCGTCCAGCTATTCGAATACCGCGCCGCTGATCTGGTCGTTCCTCTACGGTCGCAACCGCAGCCGCGTCGAGATCATTCTCGATAACGCACCCGCACGTTCAGCCGAGCTGCTGGGGCAGGATAGGGTCGACGCCGCTCTCGTTCCCGTCATCGTCTACCAAACTCTCGCCGACGTGAAGCTTATCCCCGGCGTCTGCGTAGGTGCAAAAGAAAAGGTCCGCAGCGTCTGCCTCGTCACAGATGGTCGTGACCTAAATGACGTCCGCACCGTCTCACTCGACGTCTCCTCACGAAGCTCCGTCGCACTCGTCAAGATCATCTTCCGTGAGTTTCTCGGCAAAGACATCGAATACACACCCGCCGCCCCCAACGTCGAAGAAATGCTCGCCGCATCCGACGCCGCTCTCATCATCGGCGACCCGGCGTTGTCGATCTCAGATTCCGGATTTCAGATCTCAGATTTTGAATCTCAGGTTTCAGATCTTCACGCTGCTGTGAGCGACGAGAGCGTTCGATCTAAAATCCAAAATCTAAGATCTAAAATGCGGAAGTTCGACCTTGCCGAGCTCTGGAAACACCACACCGGCCTCGGATTTATCTTCGCGATGTGGATGACGCGCGCGGATTCGATCGACATCGATTTCGCCGCCGTTCGCGACGAGGGCGTCGCAAACGCTGACTCGATCGCCGCCTCCTACACTGCGAATCTGCCGCTCTCGCAACCCGAGATCCGCGATTACCTAACGCAAAGCATCTCGTACACACCCGACGAGTCGATGATCCAGGGAATGGCCCTGTACATGCAACTAGCCCACAAGCACGACCTCATAAAGAACAACAAGGATCTAATTTTCGTCTGACCACGCGACCGCCGCTGAAGTTTGCGGCTCGACCTCGTAAGCATTCGCCTTCGCCGGCCACGCGAGTAAGAAGAGAAGCGATCCCAACACGCCCGCAATGATCAGCACGACAAAGGCCGCGTCCCAGCCGTACTTCTCCACGAGCACACCGAGACCCCAACCAGAGACAACCGTGCTCGCATACCCAAAGATGCTCGTGAGCCCGACTGCCGTTCCGGCCGCACGCTTTGTCGCCAAGTTCGCGGCGGTCACAGCAAGCAGACACTGCGGCCCATAGATCAAGAAACCGATCGCACCCAACATTCCGGTCGTCAAGAGCTGCGACTCGACCGGCACCTTCCAAAAGACGACGATCGCCACGCACGCGAGCACCATGTAGATCAGGCACATTCTCGCTGCTCGTCCCTGCAAAAAGCGGTCCGTCAAACGCCCGCCGATGATCGCTCCCGTCAGCCCAAACACCTCGAATGCAACGACCATCCAAGCTGCGTTGGTGATCTCGATGTGCTTCGCCTGGGTGAGCATTGTCGGCCCCCAATCGAGTACGGCGAAGCGTATCGTGTAGACGAAAAAGTTCGCCGCCGACACGATCCAGATGTACTTGTTTTTGAAAACCTGGTCGACGACAAAACGGCGAAACTCAGCGCGCGAGGGATCGACCGCCTCGCCCTGTGTCCCTTCCACCTCCGGCAGCCCTACCGACGGCGGTGTATCCGGCGTGTTGAACCAGATCGCTACCGCAACAGCAAGCGCGATCACCGCCGGCACATAAAAACACGCCCGCCACCCAAAGCCAAAGTAGATCAGGTAGCTGCAAATGATCAGGATCAGCCCGCCGCCAATGGAGTGCGACGCATTCCAGATCGAGAATTTTGTCGCGAGCTCCCGTGGCGGGAACCAATTCGTCATCAGCCGCGCGCACGGCGGGAATCCCATTCCCTGAAACCACCCGTTGATCATCCAGATGATTCCCAGCGACACGACGCCTGCCGAGAAGCCAAAGATGATGTTCATCACCGCCGACATCACTAGCCCGACGGTCAAGAAAGCTCGCGAGCTGGAGCGGTCGGAGAGGTATCCATTCGCAAATTTTGAGACGCCGTATAACAGCCCGTGCAGCGTGAGAAACAGCCCCAGCTCAGCTTTGCTGATGCCGTCTTTCTCCATAAAAGGCATCGCGATGCTGATGTTTTTGCGGACAAAATAAAAAGCGGCGTACCCTATGATGGTCGCCGTCAAAACCCTTAGCTGCCAGTACCTATATAGCCGTGCGATCTCCTTCGGATCGGCGTCGAGCGGCTCCGCCGCCTCTGCCGGGCGGAATATACCGAAAAGTGCGTTGAATGCAGTTGCCAATTCTTATCTCTGCGGATCTACCACTCCGGCTCTCTGCGCAGCTTTAGCTCCTCGCTCAGCTGCGGATAAATAAGCTTGCCGTCGTTCTTTTTGAGGTGCTCGATCATTATCAATGCGGTCTGGATGCGGCGGTCTTCGTCCTTGTACTTGACGGTATACCACAATAAAGTCCGCTGTTTACCTGGCGTCAGAGCATGAAACAGCTTCTTCCCCTCCGCGTCCTGCCGCAGCACTTCGCGAAACTCCGCCGGCATCGGCATGCCGTACTTGCTGTCGTCGCGGGCCAGCTCAACATCGACAGTGTCGCCGGGTTCAAGGCCGAGCTTCTCGCGATTCACTTTATTGATGGAGATGTAATACGCTCCCTTTTTGCGGCCCGACGGCATTAGTGAGCAGTGGAATGTCAGCTTCGTGTTAACAGTGCAGACGCACCTGCGCATGTTGCCCGTAAAGCCCAGCGGCTCGACCCATTTCTTCTCGACGAGCAGGTAGTGGTAGACCGGCTTCGTGTCCGTTGTCACGAGCTGCGTTCTAAACGTGACGCTTGGCGATTCTTGTTGTTCAGCTTTCGTTGGCAGGTGATCAGTTTCGACGAAAAAGGCGGCCCGAGAGCCGCCTTTCTACATAATGGCAACGGATCTCAGACGCCGGCGGCGTCAGTCAATTCCTCATCCTCTTCCTCGTCCGGGAGAAGATACGCCTGAGCACTGTCCGTCGAATCGTCGATCATGGAGCTCGTTGTCTCCGGCTCGTCGTAGCTCTCTTCCGCGGCGGCTTGCTCCTCCGTCTCACGAGCCTGGAGCATCGAGCAACCACCTTCAAGGATCGCGCCTTCCTCAATGATCAAACGCGGAGCCTGAATGTTGCCGAGCACGCGTGCGGTACGGCCAAGCTGAAGCTTTTCGCTCGCGATGATGTCGCCGTTAACGGCGCCGTTGATCATTGCGGCGGCGACGGAGATGTTGGCGTCGACCTGCCCATTGGTGCCGACGATCAACGTGCCGTTGTCGCTCGAGACGGTGCCCACAAGGTGCCCGTCAACACGCAGCATCGCGTGAAAATTCGTCTCACCGGTCAGCGTCGTGCCGTGGCCGACAAAGCCCGAGAGACGGCCTTCTTTAATGTCGCGGGCCATCGAATCGCTCTCGGAGATCGCCCTGTTTGCGGGTATTGCGGCAGGACCCGGCTCGCTCGAATAATAGTTCGTCGACTGTGGCTGCTGTTGTGTGTTGAATTCGTTAGACTCGGGCTCACGGTTGCCCCTTCCCATTCTGATCATTGTCTTTACCTCACAAAAATGATTTGCAGAAAAGCGTCCAGCGAGCCGGAAAGGCATGAAACGCGCGCGTCCGGAATGAAGCGAAGGAGAGACGCGGCAGGCCCAACAGTCGTGAGTCTTTCCTTGTGGTAAATCATAGGCTCGAAATTGTTCAACGGCAAGCGCTATTTTCCCAAGTGGTCTATCGCCCCTAGATATGCGAAAATACGTGACTTTGACGCCTCAAACGGCATCAAAGTGCATTCGCAAATGAAGGCCGAGACAAAGCTAAAGGGCAAGCTGCTCAAAAAGATGGGAAACGCCATCGCCGATTTCTCGATGATCGAGGAAGGCGACCGTGTGATGGTGTGCCTGTCGGGCGGCAAGGACAGCTACACGCTGCTCGACCTGCTGCTCGATGTCCAAAAGCGGGCGCCGGTGAAGTTCGATATTCTGGCCGTCAACCTCGACCAAAAGCAGCCCGATTTTCCCGAAGAGGTCCTGCCGAATTATCTTGAGAGCCGCAACGTCCCGTATCGGATCGTCGAGGAGGACACCTACTCGATCGTCACGGCCCACATCCCGGAGGGCGACACGTATTGCTCGCTCTGCAGCCGCCTGCGAAGGGGCATTCTCTACAACGTCGCGGTCGAGGAACGCTGCACGAAGGTCGCTCTCGGTCATCACGGCGACGACATTATCGCGACCTTCCTGATGAATCTCTTTTACGTCGGCCAGCTAAAGGCGATGCCGCCGGTGCTGCGTAGCGATGACGGCCGTAACACGGTCATTCGCCCGCTCGCGTACTGTCAGGAAAAGGAGATCGCCGCCTACTCAGTGGAGCAAAAGTTCCCGATCATCCCGTGCAATCTCTGCGGCTCGCAGCCCAACCTAAAGCGTGCCCGCGTCAAACGCCTCATCAACGAGCTAGAGAAAGAAACTCCCTTCATCCGTCAAACGATGATGACCGCCCTGACCAACGTCACCGGCTCGCACCTGCTCGACAACAAGCTCTACGATTTCGAAAACTTCGAGCCGATCCTAAAGTCCATCCCCGCCGGCCACGGCTCCGTCCAAAAAGAACTCGACGAGATCTTCGACCACTCCGAACCCGCCTACAAAACCGACCTAATGCAAGTCGCCGGCATCGCCTAATAAGAACTTTCACCGCGGAGTCACAGAGCACACCGAGTATTTCTAACAGTGCGGACCACCTTTGCGTCCTTTGCGCCTTTGCGTGATATTGCCCTTGCCTTCACGCAACCGATGAATGTCACAACCAATAAGCTCCCCTCCTTACGACGGAGGGATGCCAGCCGCTTCGGCTGACGGGGTGGTTCTTTGGCTCCCGAGGCTCAAGCGTAGGCCCCCACTCGCATAATTCCCTTTGTGCCCTTAGTGCCTTTGTGGTGAGATTTCTTACTGCCACGCCCACTACCCACTGCCTACCGCCTACTTGCCAGCAGGTCCCTGATCTCCATCAACAACTGCTCCTGCTTCGGCGGAGGCGTCTTCGCCGCCAACCTGACAAAGTAATCCATCGCGAGCTTCGCAACGATGAACATCACAAACGCCACGATCACGAACGTCACAATGTCCGAGATCAACTGCCCGTACCTTAGAAGCGGAGCACCCGCCTTCACCGCCGTATCGATCTGCGCCGCAGTCGCGTCCGGCCCCAGCTTCCCGCTCAGATCAACGAACTTCGTCTTCAGATCGACCCCACCCGTCACCAGCCCAACCAGCGGCATAATGATCCCCTCAGTGAACGTCACCACGATCTTCCCAAACGCCCCGGCCATGATCACCGCGATCGCCAACTCCAAAACATTCCCCCGCGCAATAAACGCTTTAAAATCATTCCACATAAACCCTCTCCTCCAGATTAATGACCTAATCGATTCCTGCGAGGAATATACACCCGAATCGCAGATACAAATACTTCCCTAAACCAGAGACCCGTGTATTCCGCGCCATCCGCTTCATCCGCGTTCTATTCTGTTAATGTGCGACATCAGCGGACATGACTATTGCACGATTAGGTGCATCAAAACTGACGTTCTAACTCGAGAGATACAA
>JBJMGO010000234.1:0-4275 GCA_045807825.1 Pyrinomonadaceae bacterium
CCCGATCGCCGGCTCGGCTTACACGTACGCCTACGCGTCGTTCGGGGAGCTGCTGGCGTGGATCATCGGGTGGGACCTCCTCGTCGAATACGCGATCGGCAACATCGCGGTAGCGATCTCATGGAGCGGTTACTTCAACGGCCTTTTGGTTGCAAACGGCATTCACATCCCGCTCAACTACACGATGGACTACCGCACGGCGCATCTGGGGTTTGATGCCGTGCAGGATGCGATATCGAGCGGCACCAGCATGGAGACGCTCAAAGCCGGGTGCGACGCCGTCGACGCGACGATCACATGCGGGCAACTCGATGCTCATCAGGCGTGGCTTAACGCACCGCAGATCGGCGGGTGGCCCATTATTCTCGACCTGCCTGCGGTGGCGATCGTGGTCATAATTACGGCCATCGTTTACGTCGGCATCCGCGAATCAAAGATCGCCTCAAACATCATGGTCAGTCTCAAGCTGGCCGTGATCCTGCTGGTCATTATTCTTGGCGCGTTCTTTGTAAAGACCGCGAATTGGCATCCTTTCCTGCCGCATGGTTTTGGCGGAGTGATGGGCGGAGTCGCGGCCGTATTCTTTGCCTACATTGGGTTTGACGCCCTGTCGACGACGGCCGAGGAGTGCAAGGACCCATACAAGACGCTGCCGCGTGGGATGATCTACAGCTTGATCATCTGCACGGTCCTGTACGTCGCGCTTGCTCTCGTGCTGACGGGAATGATCTCGTACACGAAGCTCAACGTGAGCGACCCGCTGGCGTTCGTCTTTGGCCCCGAGGGCGTGAACATCCCGTGGGTCTCGGGCGTTATTGCCGTGTCGGCGATCATCGCTATTGCGACGGTGCTGCTCGTGTTTCAGCTCGGACAGCCGCGTCTGTGGATGGCGATGAGCCGGGACGGACTGCTGCCAAAGATCTTTTCGTCGATCCATCCGAAGTACCGCACGCCTTGGTTCTCGACGATCTTGACCGGCTTTATGGTCGCGATTCCCGCGCTATTTATGAATCTCACCGAGGTCACCGACCTTTCCGTGATCGGGACGCTCTTTGCGTTTACCATCGTTTGTGCGGGCGTCCTGGTAAAGGACAAGGAATTTGCGGGTCAGAAGCGGTTCGTGCCGTATATCAACAGCATGATCCTCGGACCCCTCATATTGATCGGGTGCTTTGTGGCGGTATATTTCCTTGCTCCGGAGTTCTACACCGGACTGTTCGACTTCACGCCGACGGCTGATATGACGTCGACGCGGGTCTTCCTCGAGAAGGTGCCGTACTTTGTATTTCTGCCGTTCACGCTCGTGATGATCATTCTCTGCATCTGGAAGCGCTTGTCGCTCATCCCGGTGCTTGGCGTGATGTGCTGCACATATTTAATGACAAGCCTGGGATGGACGAACTGGTTTCGGTTCTTTATCTGGATGGCCGTGGGATTCGGCGTGTATTTCTTGTACAGCTTCAAACACAGCAAACTTCATAACCGAGAGGACGATGCATTGGCGGAGGCCTAGCTTTTACAATTCTTTACAATTTCGCGAGAACAGTACGGGGTAAACTTGCGTCTTAACCCTGACAATCAGACACCCTCTAGGAGTTATTTTTTTATGAAACGCAATGTACTTTTGACAGCCGTATTCGCGCTGTTCGCAATGGCTATCTCGGCTTCGGCTCAGAAGACGACCGACTTTTCCGGCAACTGGACGCTCGACGTTTCTAAGTCGAGCCCTGCCGAAACGATGATCGACTCGCAGACGATCAAGGTCACGCAGACGGCTACTGACGTTAAGGTCGAGCGCACGACCAAGGTGAAGCCGATGCCGGATGCCGGAGCTGGTGCTCCCGCTGGCGGCGGCGGTGGTCGCGGCTTTGGCGGCGGCCAAGGTGGCCCGCAGACCTATGGTATCGGTACACCGGTAAAGGTTACCCGTCAGACGCAGAATGGCGACATCGAGATCTCGATGAGTGCGAAGGTAGACGGCAACAAGTTGACGTTGTCCTCGGCGACGCCGCAAGGCTCGCGTGATGAGACTTGGACGCTGAATGCGGACGGTTCGCTGACTATCCAGTCGCAGGGACGTGGCGGAGCGGTCACTCGCACCTACAAGAAGGGCTAAGTCCTTTCTTTGATCAAATAAAAAGGCGGCCAAACGGCCGCCTTTTTTGTTCTGAATTAACAGCTCCTTAGAAGCTGCCGCTCACATCCCTAAATCCGTTCATCGCCTGCTTCATGCCCCACGTGACTACGCGGCGCGTGTTGTAGCAAAAGCCGAGGATGTAGTTGCAGGTCGAGAGGCAGTGCTTTGAGCACTCAACCTTCATCTCGTCGAGCTGATTGCGGTCGAATTTGTGAGCCCCGACGACTCCCCAGTCAACGGTCGCCGAGTACATCGGGAAGCACGGCGCGAGCGTGCCGTCGGTGCGGATAATGAGCGAATGCTCACCGGCCTCGCAGCGCCATGCCGGCGGCGTGCCCCGCATAAGGAGCTTCATGTCCTCCATGTGCTGGACGGGATTCGCCATCTTGTAACCCTCGTTCTTGCGCTTATCGTTTAGATAATCGAGAAGGGCGTCGACTTTTGGCCAATCTTCCTTGGTGAGATACGTCTCGTTCTCGTTCAAGTGCTTAAAATGGTCCTGCTCAGTCATCGGCGTCTCATTGATGTGATAGTCCGTCGCGATGTTGTACGAGCGGGCGATCTCGGTCAACTCCTTAACATCGTCCATGTTGTTATGGCAGATGTTGATGTTGAACATGATCGTATAGCCGTAATACCGCTGCCGTTTTACCAGGTATTCAAACTGCGGCATGATCGGCTCGAGAGCCTTTGGCAGGGACTTGCGGTGCTTGACCGAGTCGACCGCCAGATTGAAGTTAGCGATGCCGGCGTCGCCGAGCTTATCGATGATCTCCGGCGTCATCAGACGGCCATTCGTTGGCAGGTAAACAAAGATGTCCCGCTTTGCCGAGTAATCGACAACCTTGTGAATGAAGTTTGGCCTGAGCAGTGGCTCGCCGCCCATCAGTGCTAAAACGCCCGCGCCGATCGACTTAAGCCAATCGATCGACTTCTTGGCGACCGGCTCGGTCATGCCCTTCACGCGGTTGTTATACGACCAGCAGTAGTGGCAGTCGTAGTTGCATTTCCAGTCAGTGAAAAGGTATGGAATGATCGGCCTGAGCTCCTTCGAGTGCCAACGCGACTTGAAATACGGCTTGCCCCAGGTCTTCCACGTACGGCCGGCGTTGTAGCGCTGATATTCCTTCAGAGTCATCTCGACAGGATCGGGATGCTGAGGATAGATAGGCTCGGGCAAGCCCTCCTCGTCCTCCTTCATCTCCAACTTGGGGCGCTCCGGCTCCTTGTAGAGGATCTGGTGAAGCTTCTGATCTATACGGTAGGCCGGGGCTGTGGTACCCGAATGGCCATTGCCATTACCGTTTCCATTGCTCTCGGGGGCGTCGCTCGTGGCAACGGGTTCCTGCACATCTAACATTTGGAGAATTACCTCGTCGAAAAGAAATCTGGGATGAACGTAGAAAGATAACCAATTAGCATCCAATTTGCAAGGATTATCGTCCTAATAACTCACCGCAACGGTTGTGCAACTTTTCCCGAAAAGGAACGTGCAAAACTAAGCGGTATTACTGTGTTAGAATGCCCACTTTCGGGCGTTCGCCTCGCATCCAGACAAAGTTTAAGTGATCACTAAGCTAAATCTCGCCACGCACCCTTTCAGAAACAGGATGCTGCCGTATCTGACAGCGAGCCTGCTGCTTGTGATCAGCGCAGTTATAGGCATTTACTGCCTAGCCACGCTTAACTCGAATCGCCGCCAGAATGAGCTGCTCGCCACTGGTATTAAGGAACATGAGGACGAGATCGCACGGCTAAAGGGCGAGGGTGAGAAGGTCCAGCAACTGCTGACACCAGACCAAAAAGCCCTTTTGACCGCGGCTCATAAGCTGGTCGCGAATAAGCAGTTTGCCTGGTCGCGGCTTTTCGCCGATCTCGAGAACGTGCTTCCCGGCAGCGTCTCCGCCTCAAAGATACGCGTCGAGAATATATATCAGGACGGCGACCGGGTAAAGGCCGAGCTCGAGCTTGGCATCCTGGCACGCGATTATGGTGCGATCCAGGGAATGCTAGAGAGCATGCAAAATTCCGGGCTGTTCCGGGCCGAGCTTCGCGGCCAGGACCTCCAAAAGAATGAGCGCGGCACGTACACGGAATATACATTCCGTGTCATCTACACGCCGGCGTACGGCGCTGCA
>JBJMGO010000235.1:0-10811 GCA_045807825.1 Pyrinomonadaceae bacterium
CGGTAAACAACCGTCTTTTTTCTATTATACAGCGAAAAAAGTCTCTGCCTCGGGGCTTTCCACTGTCAACCCTCAGTTTTGACTGATGTAACCATTCGCATCGTCGATAACGACTCGCTCGACGCGTTGGCCGGTGAGGCGTTCGATGGCACGCATGGAGTGCTCCTCGGCGCTTGTCATGAGCGTGATAGCACGGCCCGCTTTGCCGGCACGGCCTGTGCGGCCGATGCGGTGAACGTAATCCTCGGGTGCCTCAGGCACGTCGTAGTTGATCACGTGCGAGACGGAATCGATATCGATTCCGCGTGCCGCAAGGTCGGTCGCGACAAGCACATTCGTCTTGCCTGACTTAAAGCCCTTCAACGCCGCCTCTCTCTGCGATTGTGAACGATCGCCGTGAATGATGTTCGAGCGATGTGAGCGTTTCTCGAGAATGTGTCCGACGCGATCGGCACCGCGCTTTGTGCGCGTAAATACCAGCACGCGGTCAAAGTCCTCGCGGTCCAATAGGTCTAGCAAGAGCGGGATCTTTGACGAATGTGCGATGCGATAAACCATCTGATCGATCGTCACCGCAGCCTTGCCGCGGCTTACCGAGATGTACTCTGGACGAGTGCAGATCGAGTGTGCGATCCGCTCGATCTCATTCGACATCGTCGCGGAGAAGAATAGCGTCTGACGCTTCTCAGGTATCGCACGAACGATCTGCTTGATCGCGGGCAAAAAGCCCATATCGAGCATCCGATCCGCCTCATCGAGGACGAGCGTTGTCACGTGCTTGAGGTCAACGCAGCCCTGCTCCATAAAGTCCATCAAACGGCCCGGCGTCGCGATGATGATATTCGGCCTGCGGCGAAGCGCGTCTGTCTGTGCCTTGTATCCGCTCCCGCCGATGATCGACGTTGAGTGAATATTCTTTGGTTGAAAGTCGCGGCAAGCGGCCGCGGTTTGCGTCGCAAGCTCGCGAGTCGGTGAGAGGACGAGCACTGTCGTCTGCTGCACCTTTTCGTTACCGAGCTTTTGAAGTATCGGCAAGAGGAATGCAGCGGTCTTACCCGTGCCTGTCTCTGCCGTGCCTATGACGTCGCCGCCTTTTAATACGATAGGAATAGCCTGTTGTTGTATGGGTGTAGGCTCTGTGTACCCGAGCGACTCGCATCGACCCACAAGTGCGGGGTGCAAGCCAAGTTCATTAAATTTCATTTACCTGTTTCGAATTTGTTTCGCGAATCTCTTATGCTCGCGGGCGATCGCTGGTGCACGCATTGTGACCGCTCGTCGCCTGTTGTTCTTACACCACCCACTCTTGTCTATCGAGCGTGCAACTACTGCACTGCTCCGGGTGCCCAAAGTTTTATCTCAGTGGGCTCTGTGTCTTTGTGGTTAAGTACTTAAAAGAAGTTACTAACGCGGCGCTTATCTTCAGTGTAACGGTAAGCAAGGAAGGAACTGCGTTGGACGCGTGCCCGGCCTGAACAAGAACGATCGGCGGGACGCCTTCTGACTGAATTTTCAAGTGACCCGTGTCTTCGTCTTTTGCCAAAAGGCGATCCCTCGTTCGGGAGTCGCGATATACCGTCGGCAAAGCAGCACGGAATTTCAACTGCAAGTGTAGCAGTTTTGATGAATATTAGCTAGCTAATTCGGTATTACTTGTGCCTGTAGGTGATCCGGCCCTTGGTGAGGTCGTACGGCGAGAGCTCGATATCAACGCGGTCACCCATCAGAATGCGGATGCGGTTGCGTCTCATCCGGCCCGAGATAGTTGCAAGCACAATGTGGTCAGTGTCGTTGATCTGCACCTTGAAGTACGCGTTCGGCTGTTTGTCGATCACGACCCCGCCCATCTCGATAAGTTCTTCTTTCATACGAAAACAAAGTCCTAGGATGCCCTTAATGCAAAAAAGTTGCAATCTGAAAATGGGGGAAAGCGGCTGTCCACGATCATTTTCCGGCGATCAGCATACAGTGCTCTTAGACATCTACGAGAGCAACTCATCCAGTATCCGGGTCCTTTATCGTTATCCGGGCGCAAATGTCTCGTATTGTGCGGGTACATGGCTCGTCGTGCATTCTATCGCCCATTTTCCACTGTCCACTGATTATTCGTGTTACCGTCTAATCATGGATCACGTATCGCTCTCCATGGCACGGCGCCATGTTCTCGGTAATTACTACTCCCGCTGCGAGGATCTGGCGGAACAGATCCCGGTCTTCGTTGAGCCGTCCGAGGGCACCACAGAAACGATCCCGAGCCTTGTGGGTCATGTCGATCAGGCACTCGGACATTATGCCGACGCGTACACGTTTCATCTCTCGCCCGAGATCTGCAAACAGCTCTCGAGCGGTTACTTCTCGTACCGTATCGAATTTGAATTTGCCGATCCCAAGGCAACCAACTCCCGTTCCCGCATCCGCCTCAGCTCGATCTCACTCATCGCCCGCCAGAGCTACTCGAAACCCATTCCGCGAGGAAAGTTAACAGTTAACACTGAATAGCTAAGACTACCGATCGGTAGCCAAAGAGGACACGGACAACACCGAGCGGTTCACGGCACACTTATAAATGTTCACTAATTCGCCCCGTAAACGACGGCGTCATTTGAAAACTCCGACACCGCCCTCCGGACCAATGCTCGCACTTTGTAGATGTAGTACTCGCCCGGCGTCACTGAGGTGTCTTCATAAGTCTGCTCGTTGGTCGTCGCAAGGATCGCAAATGGGGCCGTGTCGCCATTCAAACGCCAGATCTCGAATATTGCCTGACTCAAGCCATTGTCTCCATTCCACGTCAAAGTATTGACACCAGTTGAAGCTACGGCGGTTAGATCTTTCGGAGGGATTGGTACGATGTTGGGCTGGAGCATTCTCCCATTGTCCCCTCATGGGCTTTTGAAGTGAAGTCGGCCTTCTGACCACAAAGCCACAAAGAAAACCGGGCAATTTGCCTCGTGAAAGGCGTGACCATCTTCGTCAGAGTGTCAGTACGATCCATCGCCGAACATCTGTTATTGATCATCAAGGCTAGTGGGACAGACTCTCTGTCGGCTTCTTTTCAAGCTTGCGGATGCGAGTGGTGGGGACCCATTCGTTTTCATCGGTGTCGTAGTCGTCGTAGGAGACGTAGTGTGAGCCGCCGCGGATATCGAGTACATGGGCTGGGTACCACCTGCGCTTATATGAGACCTCGACCTTTTCGCCGACGTAAAACGGCGAGTGGAGTGCGGTACGCGAATGTCCTTTGTCGCAACCCACTCCTCATCATCCTTTTCAAAGCCGTAGTAATGGACCTTTACCTCGCCGCCACGTTCGGCAAGGATGAAGCCGCGGTACCAGTCACCGTCGCTGTGTGCCTCGACGCGTTCGCCGACGCGAGATGATGCTGCGGATTTCGCTGTCGCAATAACGGTATTCGGGTCAAAACCGCCCGTGAAGGCGGTCGTCGCGACCTGTTCCTCGCCAAACAGCATGTCCTGCTCGGCGTTAGTAGCAAGCTCGCGTAGCGTCACCTGCCCATCATGGTTGAGATCGGTGAAAGGCTCCCCGCTGAGGCCGTTGATGATCGCCTCCGTGTATGTCCAGTTGCCGGTGGATTCCTGGCTCGCCATCGAGGACGCGAGAACCGCGTATGACACGCGACGGTTTGTTGCTTTGACCGCGGCCGCCATCGACCCGGAGTAGCAATCATCGAGCATGATCACGGCATGATCGCCTCGGAATAGGCGTTCGATCGTGTCGGGGACCGAGCGAAACTTCCATCCCAGAATGGTGTCGTCCACATCGTACATCGCAAGGTACGGGATGTTTGTGTCGTCCGTCTTGTACCCATGCCCGTCGAAATAGACGAAGACCCAATCGCCGACGGCGGGTCGTCTGAGAAAGTCCGCGAACCTTTTCTCTACGTTAGCGGTGGTCGCCGCCTTGTCCTGCAGATAAACGATCTGCGACGCTGGCACACCGCGTTTTATAAACGTGTCGACGAGCACCGTGTCCTTGCGATTCTCCGCGGGGAAACTGTCAAAGGAATCTTTATCCTTCCACTCCACAAGCCCCACCATAAAGACCCACGTATGGTGCGGGTTCCAACGTGTTGCAGTTTGTGCTCTGGTGGTTACACCAAGCAGCAAAAGCGTGAGAGAGATCAGAATGAGCAGAGATCTCTTGTTTGTCATTATGTTCGAAGAACGTTGTCGTTTGCGTTTTATGAGTGGTCAACGCAGCTCACTAGCCAAACAGACCTTTGACAAAGCTGCGGATGGAGAGGTTGTCCTCGTTTTGGTGCGGCGGATCCATCATGATCGTGGAGGCAAAGCGATCGACATTCTCAAGGCGTTCACGCTCGCTGCGGATCTCGTTGAGCTCACGCTGGCGTGCTATCTCCATCCCACCCTTCTGCACAAACTCAATGATCGAGGGCAGCTCATCCGCGTCGAACCAAACGCCGTGCGGTTTGCATACGTCGACGACAACGCCCGAGGCACGAGCAAAGTTGGAGCGGTTCATGAGCTGACCACAGTCCGGACAAGGAACGTACGCGATCTTTGTCGCGGTGATCGGCCGCGACGGGCGGTCTCTAAAATACCCGAGCACGACGCTTCGTTGCTCTGCATTTGCACAAGTCTCTTCAAACACATCCGCGGCCATCCACAATCCGTCGCAGTGGCCGCAGCCTCGCATGGTTGTTGCGCCGATCTCAAGCTTTTCGAGGGCCGAACGGCAGCGGGGACAATCGCCGTTATTTTCCTCGAGGCTAACCAGCAGCGGCGCCGCAATCGCTCCGCATCGCGGGCAAAACTTCGCACCCGCAAACATCATTCCCAGGCACTTCGTGCACGCGACGGTCTTCAACCGCGTCCTGCAAAACTCGCAGCTCGAGCTGTCGCTCGCAACAGCGGCTCCGCAGTTTGGACAGTTTAGGGCTTCGACAGGCATATCGAGGCTGATATGGATTCTAACTCAGGCGGTCCATCACCGACCTTCTCATTAGATCTGCCGGAGCGTCACGCCCGGTCCAGATCTCAAATTGTTTTATGCCCTGAGCGATCAACATCTCGACCCCGCCAATAGCATCGACGCCCGCTTTGCGAGCCTCGCGAAGTAGCGGCGTTTCATCAGCTCGGGTGACGAGATCGTAGACGAATCTTACACCCGAAAGCTCGTTCGATGTAAGAGGTGTTTCGTCTTCGTTGGGGCCTCGCATACCGAGGGGAGTGGCGTTGACAACTACGTCAGTGGACACCGGACAGCGGACAGTGGTCAGCGACTGAAGAGGAATATTGAATTCTGTTGCGAATACCTCGGCTCGTTGCGGATCGCGGGCGAAGACGGTGAGATCCGCACCTTCTTCTTTGAGGGCGTAAATGACGGCACGGGCTGCACCACCGGAGCCGAGGACGGCGACGCGGGCGTTCTTGAGATCAGGGAAGCGTTGCTTGAGCGGGGCGATAAATCCCGGAGCATCGGTGTTGTAGCCCGCTAGTTTTTCGCCATCGATCTTTACTGTGTTAACGGCACCGATCGCCTGTGCGATGGGGTCGATCCCCGTGAGATAACGTTGGATCGCTTGCTTGTGAGGCATCGTGACGGCAAAGCCGGCGAAATTCAACTCAACCTCGCGTGTCGAGGGCAGGACCATTCGAGTCATAAAAGCGTCGAGGTCCCTGACCTGCAGCGGGATGAAAACTGCATTCAGTCCTGCAGCCGCAAAAGCCGGATTGTGCAGATACGTCGATCTCGAAGACGTGATCGGATCACCGATCACGCCGTAGACCCGAGTGTCCGCGTCGAGCTCTTTGACGCGATAAAGCTCGATCAACTCCTCAGCCGCCACCTGTCCGTCCGCCGTCTCCTTGCCGCTGCCCAGTGACGCGTACGTCAAAAACGCACCGTGAGCGAGGCCAAGAATGCGGGTCCACTTACCCGCATTGCCCATAGCGATGGGAATGACCTCGCGGTCCTCGGATCGCGCGCGATAGAGCAGCTTCCAAAGAGGGATCGCATCGCAGATGTCATTTGCTGTCGCGGCGATCTTGATGACAGCGGCATCGGTTGCTGCAAGCTGCGAATAGATGTCCTCAATGTCCGCGGCCACAGTGTCGTGATCGTGGTGTGAGGCGATGATCTTTGAGCAGTGAAGACTGTTGACGATGTCCTCCTCAAGGTCCATGAGTTCAAAGCCGTTGCCGAGAGAGCCCCAAAAATGTAAGCGCTGTTGTTGTGTTAGTTGGCGTTTACCGCCTTGCTCGGGAGAGCGGTAGGTGGCGACGAGCGGTTTTCTGGCGGGGATTTCGCGGATCGCGGCGACAGCTTTAGCGAGCTGTTCCTCAGCAAGGCAGTCGAAACGGATCTCGATCAGATCCGCTCGTGGCTCCGCACGAATAATCTCATTCACGAGCTCGTCCGCCGTCGGAGCGCACACGCTGATACAGATCTTGCCGTTATTCACGCTGGCGAACCTTTGAGCTCCGTCACGATCGTGCCAGAAACTATGAGACAGGCGATACAGAGGATCGCACTGGCGATCACCATCGCAGTATTCTTGCCGCTTTGGTTGGCACCGATCGCGGCTGCCGCCCATGCGATCGGGAGCGGGTAGATGAAGTTGCCTAGTGATACCCGCACTAGGATCGCTGCCGCAAGGCCCGTACCCAGGCAGAGGATGCCGACGACGCTCCAAGCGACACCAGACCATTGGATACCGAGCGACACTATAGATATGACAAAGTTCACGAGCGTCGCCGCCGTCACCCATCCGGCATAGAGTCCAAAGACGCCTTTGGTCAGTATGTTCGCACCAGACGTTGCGGGGGGATCGAGTGTGAAATTCACCCACATCAGGCTAACCAAAAACAGGGCAATCACGACCCCACAGATCCCGACATGAAAGTGGTGCCAAAGCAATATCCACGAGATATTCAGCACGCAACTGACAATATATGGTAGTCGCACTCGGGTGAATTCCGCGACACGCGACGGCAGCAGTTGATAGATGCTGAACCCGATGAGCCCGGTGTAGATAAGGCTCCAAATAGAGAATGCCCAGCCCGCGGGTGTGATCACGGTCGGATATTTGTCCGAGATCTCGTTCGGCATCACGCCGTTGATGTGACCGGTCGCGGCGAGGTAATTCACGGCTATCACAGCGATCGTCGCGAGCATCACAAGCACGGCCATTCCGCGGTTCTGTAGGGGTGAATTGGGCACCTCGCGATTATCTCACAGCAAATTAAACGAGGCAGAAGTGACGTTTTGGTGCCATATTGGAGCAAAACGTAAAGATGTGTAAAGATGGCGGTTTCGCCGGATATAAGTATTCCAACCACCGGGCCTTATAGAGCGTCCAATAAACTCTTGGCACCGGGATTGCTAAGAAATAGACGGACGCACTTTCCCTCTTTCCCCACGCGTTAATGAGAAGAGGAAGGTGATAACTGAAATGAAGGTTCTACAGCGAATAACTCTTAGCCTGGCGCTGATTGCCGCCTCAGCGGTCGCGGCATCCGCGCAAAAGGATCAAAAGCCTCCTCCAAAGGAGAAGCCGCCGGTCGTAAAGCCGCAGCCAAAGCCACCGCCGCCTGATAACTCTAACAAGGGCAGGCACGGCAACGGCGAGGCAGTGACCTTTTGGACACGTCGTGACGACGTGGCGTAGATCAAGACAGAATTCGGCAGACGAGGCGATCTCAAGCGAGATCGCCTTTTTTTGTCGCAGCGGCGCACTATGGCGTGTGATCGTAAGACCAACTTTGGTCACTCAATCCGTCATTTTTATGTTGTCCGTACAACATAGCAGAGTGCATTTTCGACAAAATTTTTGATGCGTCGGTGTATTCGTAACCTATCTTACAAAAAAGACTTACGGCGATTCTCTAAAATCACACCGGCACGATTGTAAGCGGTCTCGGGCCCTTCGGAATTCTCGCGGCGACCTGCTATCGTACGGGAGAATCGACTAAAAAGGAAAGGGGGATAGCTCTTGAAATCAAAAGTATTGATCACCGGCGGCGCGGGATTCATAGGATCCCATTTGGCGGACGAACTGCTGGTTCGCGGTTATAGCATCCGCGTTTTGGACAATCTTTGCGAGCAGGTCCACGGGGCCGATGCCTTGCGGCCGAAGTATCTGAATGACGACGTGGAGCTCGTCATCGGTGACGTTCGCGATTGGGAGACCGTCGCTCAGTCGCTCAAGGGCGTCGATGCGGTGTTTCACTTTGCATCGATGGTCGGCGTTGGCCAGAGCATGTACGAGATCGCCAAATACACCGGCGTGAACAACATGGGCACGGCCACTCTGCTCGAGTGCCTCACACAGAATCCTCTTCAAAAACTCATCGTCGCCTCCAGCATGAGCCTCTACGGCGAGGGTCTCTATAAAAAGCAAGACGGAACGATCACAGAGGCTCAGGATCGATCGCTCGACCGGCTGCGCAATGGTGAATGGGAGGTCTTCGACGCTCAGGGAAACGTCCTCGAGCCGCTGCCGACGCCTGAGACAAAAACGCCTTCCCTCGCGTCCATCTACGCGCTCTCAAAATTCGATCAAGAACGCATGTGCCTGATGATCGGCCGTGCGTACAACATTCCGACAGTGGCGATGCGGTTCTTTAATGTGTTTGGCACGCGTCAGGCCTTGTCGAATCCGTACACGGGCGTGCTCGCGATATTTGCCTCGCGGCTCGCGAACGGCAATTCGCCGCTGATCTTTGAGGATGGGAATCAGAGGCGGGACTTTGTAAGCGTCTACGATGTCGCCGAGGCGTGCGTTCTTGCGCTCGAATCAGACCAGGCGAATGACCAGGTCTTCAACGTCGGGTCGGGCAACTCATATACAATCCGTGAGCTTGCGGAGCGGTTCGCAAAGGTGCTGGGCAAGGAGGTCACGCCGGAGATCACGAAGCAGTATCGGGTGGGCGACATTCGGCATTGCTTCGCCGACATCACAAAGGCGCAGACGGTGCTTGGGTATAAACCCGAGGTCACTATCGAGAGCGGCATGGCAGAGCTCGCAGAGTGGCTGCGTGGCGAGCAGGCTGTTGACAACGTCGCCGCCGCTCAAAACGAACTCTTAACAAGGGGGCTAGCGGTATGACAAAACTTGCAGGTCTAGACGGACATCGCCGCAATGGGAGCTCCCTCCGCCCCGGCAAGCAAGCTCCCGCACTCATTACGGGCGGCGCTGGTTTTATCGGGACGAATCTCGGCGACCGGCTGCTGTCGAATGGAATTCCAGTGATCGTTCTTGACAACCTTTCGCGGGACGGAGTCGAGCAGAATCTCGAGTGGCTGGTCAAAAAGCACAAGGACAAGGTCGATGTTCGAGTCGCGGACATTCGGGACATCGATGCCGTGCGGTCGGCGGTTGCGACAGCTTCGCGCGTGTACCACTTCGCCGCACAGGTAGCGGTGACGACGAGTTTGGACGATCCGTTCGGAGATTTTGAGATCAACGCCCGCGGTACGCTGAATCTGCTAGAGGCAGTTCGACAACGGGGTAAGAATGCGCCGCCGCTGATCTTTACCTCAACAAACAAGGTCTACGGAGCGCTAGATGATGTCGCGCTAAAGGTAACCGGCAGCCGCTACCTGCCGGTTAACAAACAGCTCGCCGAGCACGGGATAAGCGAGAAACGCAGCATCGAGTTTCACAGTCCCTACGGCTGCTCAAAAGGCGCCGCCGAGCAGTACGTGCTCGATTACGCGAGGACGTTCGGGCTCGCGGCGGCTGTTTTTCGTATGAGCTGCATTTACGGAGAGCACCAGTTTGGGACGGAGGACCAAGGCTGGGTCGCACACTTCCTGATCAAGGCCATCCGGGGCGAGCCGATCACGCTTTACGGCGACGGGATGCAAGTCCGCGACATCCTTTTTGCCGAGGACCTCGTCGACGCGCTGCTGCTTGCGCACGACAACATCAAGCTGCTGAAGGGTCAGGCCTTCAACATTGGCGGCGGTCCATCGAACACAATCAGCCTGCTCGAGCTGCTCGAGATGATCGCAGGGCTGCGCGGTGAAGATTGCGAAGTAGAGTTTGACGACTGGCGGCCCGCCGACCAGCGGTACTACGTCTCCGACACGCGCAAATTCGCCGCCGCGACAGGCTGGCGACCGCGGTATTCGGTGCGGCAGGGCGTGACGCGTCTCTACAGATGGCTCGAGGAGCAGCGGCGTCGGCCGAGACTTGTCCTTCCCGCGTCAGAGCGCTCTGTTGTGCCGCAGGCGATATCGGGCTAACACGGATCCATCTATGACGGCAAACACAGGAGTCTCGCAGACCCCATCTCAAAAGACCGCTTGCGCGGCGGTGATCACCGGTCCAGGAAAAGTGGAACTGCGTGAGATCGAGCGGCCGCGTCCTGCAGCGGGCGAGGTGCTCATTCGCGTCGAGGGCTGCGGTGTTTGCGCTTCGAATCTTGAGATCTGGGGTGGACAGCCGTGGTTTGAATACCCTTTCGAGCCCGGAGCTCCCGGACACGAAGGCTGGGGATACGTCGACGAGCTTGGCGATGGTGTCCATGACATCGACGTCGGCGAACGCGTTGCTTTTCTCTCCGGTCACGCCTATGCCGAGTATGACGTCGCAAAGGCCGATCAGCTCGTGATGCTTCCGCCGCAGCTTGACGGCAAACTAGTGCCGGCCGAGCCGCTCGGGTGCGCGATAAATATCTTTCGCCGCAGCGACATTCAGCCCGGGCAGACCGTCGCCATTGTCGGAGCTGGCTTTCTTGGGAACGTCGTCACACAACTGGCATCCGAAGCAGGTGCAAGAGTGATCTCGATCTCGCGCCGCGATTTTGCGCTCGAGATGGCAA
>JBJMGO010000236.1:0-10221 GCA_045807825.1 Pyrinomonadaceae bacterium
AGCATGAAAGGCGCCGAGTTGTTGCCGATGATCTTGATGCCCAGGTCAAAGTATTCGAGTGCCTTTTCTGAGTTCCCTTCCTGATGCAGGCTGTTTGCTATCTCGCGGTACGCCTCGGCCATGCCCAGCCAGTTGCCGTCCGCGCGAAAGTAGTTGAGGGACTTCTCTGCGTAGTCGCGTGAGATCGGGTACTCGCTCAGCTTGCGGTAAACGCGTGCCAGGGCAATGTCGATGGTGCCGGAGAGCGGCGTGAGGTCGCCTGTCTCGGCTTTCTTGAGCGTGTCTTTGAGGAGCGTCACCGCCTTTGGCTGTTCGCCTGCGTTGCTATACGCGATCGCGAGTTGCGTGCTCACGCGGATCCGCGTCGGCGGGCTCAACTCGGCGACAGTCGTCTCCTCGGTATAATCGGTGATGGCCTCTAGCGACTCTTTGTAACGTCCGGTAGTCTCGAATGTGAATGACAGCAGGCGCCGCAGATTAGCAAGATCGTCAGGCGTGTGCCGGTAGCTTTGAACGGCGCTTCTAAGCAGCTTCTCAGCCTCGGCCGACCGGCCGTCGCGCAGCTTTTGACCTACCGACGAAAACACCCTATCGATCGCGTCGCGCGACATGGTCCTCGTCGGCACCCGGGCCGTGCCGTTACTGCCGATTTTTTTCATCGAAACTTTCATGCCTACAAAATCACCAATCGGGAACCTTTTTCAGTTCCCCTCGGCCGTAGTCAGATCCTGACTGAATACTAAGTAAACAGGTGCGCTAGCGAGAATCTAGCAAACAAATTCTTCAGTGTCCAGAGAATTTAGACTGAGATATTGTGAACGCGCGATTCCTACATCCGCATCAAAAGGTATCCGACGCCTCTGAGGTTGGCGTCGGGGCCTGTTCTGGTGCAAACTACTCACACCATACAACCCACCCTGGACGGCCGACCCCTGAATGAGCGACAACAACAAAGGTGCGAACGGCAATGGCAAGTCCGTTTTCCAAGATACGAAGGGCCGCCGAGGCCGATACTTTAATTCCGCGAGCATAGTCGCGGGCACGGTGACGACCATTCTCCTCGCGCTGTTTGCGATCAGCGTTTTGGTGAATCCGTTCCTCCCTCAGATCAAGCTGAAGCCCTCTGAAGCCCTGCCGCAAAAGACGGACCTGCAGGTTCACCTGCCCGAGCGTCCACTTACCAAGCAGGAGTCGGTCGTAAAACGCCTCGGCCAGACAGCCAAGGAAGAAAAAAAGAGACGCGAGGAAGAAAAACTCGCCAAAGCAGCCGATCTCGATTCATTGATGGCCGTCACGCGCGAGCAGGACATACGGTCTAAGCACGATGGGCCGCCGCTCGCGATCGGCTTCTTTGTTAACTGGGACGAATCTAGTAACGCCTCACTTCGGCAAAATTATAAGAGCTTAGACTGGCTAGTTCCTGAGTGGTTCCGTTTGTCTGGGGACGCGGATAAACCGCTCATTCTCGATATCGATGACAAAGCGGTCGATTTTATTCAGGCGCACAAGCCAGAGATGCCGGTCCTGCCGCTCCTGCAAAACTATAAGGACGAGCAGTGGAACACCGATATCCTCCAAAAGTCCATCACCACCGAGGAAGATCGTCGGAAACTGATCAACTCGCTTCTTGCGGTCATCGACCAGTACCGGTTCGGCGGCATTACAGTAGATATTGAGGAAGTGCCGCCCTCATCCCAGCGTGACCTTTTTACGTTCATGCGTGAGTTGCATGAGGAATTTCAGCCACGCGGTTTGATCCTTGCACAGGCCGTTCCCTTCGATAACCCGGATTGGAACTACAAGGCATACGCTAGTATCGACGACTACCTAATGCTGATGGCGTATGATCAGCACTGGTCGACTGGTGAAGCCGGGCCGGTAGCCGGCGAGGACTGGTACGAGAGCACGCTTAAAAAGCGAATGGACGAGCTCTCGCCCGCAAAAACGATCATCTGCTTTGGCAATTACGGCTATAACTGGACCAAGGGCGACAAGGATAACGAGGCTGACGACGTGACCTTTCAGCAGTCGCTCCTGGCAGCCAAAGAGTCGCTCGACAGTGTCGCCGACATCAAGTACGACCCCGCTTCAAAGAACCCCTACTACGAGTACACGGAGGAGGACGGCAAGGACCACACGGTGTGGTTCCTCGACGCGGCGACGGCATACAACCAGATCGAGGCTGCGAGACCGTACGGTGTCGCGGGATTCGCTCTCTGGCGTCTCGGCAGTGAAGACCCGTCGCTTTGGAATATCTTTGGAGCGAACGGCAAGACCGGCTCGCCGGACGATATCGCAAAGATCAAGTACGGTTACGATGTCGACTTTGAGGGTACCGGGGAGATACTCCAAGTCATCGCACAGCCGCAAGATGGCGTTCGCGAAGTTAAAACCGCGGAGAACGGGCAAATAGACCATGAGGTTTATCAACAGGTGCCCTCGTCGTATGTTATTCAGCGAACGGGTGATCAACCGGGCAAGATCGCGCTCACCTTCGACGACGGCCCTGACGCCACTTGGACTCCGCAGGTACTGGACGTCCTGAAACAAAAGGGCGTCAAGGCGACCTTCTTTATTGTCGGCGAAAACGGTCAGTCGAATCCCGAGATAGTCAAACGCATCGTTGCAGATGGCCACGAGATCGGCAACCACTCGTTCACGCACCCAAACCTCGCGGAGGTCCCACGCCAAGTGACCGATGTCGAGCTGAACGCGACCCAGCGTCTAATCGAGGCTCTCACCGGACGCTCAACCAGGCTCTTCCGAGCTCCCTACTTCGGTGATGCCGAGCCGCAGACGCCGGATGAGATCGACCCGACGGTACAGGCCCAGCAGCTCGGGTATGTATCTGTCGGTCTCCACCTCGACCCAGATGACTGGAAGCTCCGCAACGATGACGGTACGCCGCACACGGCTGACCAGATGGTCGACGAGATACTGAAGCAGACCGCGATCACCACACCGGAGGAACGCGGCAATATTGTCCTGCTCCACGACAGCGGCGGCGACCGCTCCGCTACGGTTGCGGCACTGCCAAAGCTGATCGACGCACTTCGGGCCAAAGGCTTTCAGTTCACCACCGTCGCAGATCTCGCCGGGATGAGCGAGACGGACGCGATGCCACCCGTGCCTGAGGACCGCAGCTTTTACGCGAAAACAGACTCGTACGTCTTTTATGCGATCTCAGTGACCGGGTGGGCTATGAAGTGGCTCTTCCTGATCGGCATCATTCTGGGCCTCGGCAGAATGGTATTCATCGGTGCTCTCGCCCTGGCCCAGTACGCTCGGTCCCGACGTCGCGAAGCGGAGCGCTTTGGCGAGGGGTACGAGCCATTGGTCTCTGTCGTCGTGCCTGCCTTTAACGAAGAACGAGTTATCGTGAACACGATCAGGAGCCTGCTCGCCTCCGACTACCAAAATTTTGAGGTTGTCGTCGTCGACGACGGATCCGGCGACAACACTTACAAGCTCGTGAAGGAGACCTTCGCCGATGAGCCAAAGGTCTCCGTGTTCACAAAAGATAATGGCGGTAAAGCAGAGGCTTTGAATTACGGCTGGCGGGTGGCTAAAGGCGACATTATCATCGCCCTCGACGCGGACACACTCTTTCAGACGCAGACGATATCCGCCCTCGCACACCGCTTTGCCGACAAGACTGTCGGAGCTATCGCCGGAAATGCGAAGGTCGGTAATCGGATCAATGTTGTGACAAAGTGGCAGGCACTCGAGTACGTGACCTCGCAAAACTTCGACCGCCGCGCATTCGCTTCCTTAAATTGCATCACCGTAGTTCCGGGCTCAGTGGGAGCCTGGCGACGATCGGTGCTTGAGGAAGCCGGCGGCTTTTCATCCGATACGCTCGCGGAGGACCAGGACCTCACTATTCAGATCCGCAAGCTGGGCTGCCACATCGGCTACGAGGAGAACGCCGTTGGGCTCACCGAGGCTCCCGACTCGCTCAAGAATCTTGCTAAACAGCGTTTCCGCTGGTCGTACGGCACGCTCCAGTGCATGTGGAAGCACAAGCGTGCCCTTCTCAATCCGCGTTATGGCACGCTCGGATTCATCGCGATGCCAAACGTGTGGATCTTTCAGGTGTTTTTCCCTCTGATCTCGCCGATCATGGACTTGATGTTCATTTGGACGATCGTCTCAGCCTTCGTGACATCGCTCGAGCATCAGCAGGAATATGCTCATACGCCCACTAATGTGAATCAGGTCATCTTCTATTACGCCTTATTCCTGGCGGTGGACTGGTTCGGCGCGCTTGTCGCTTTTTTGATGGAGCGCAGCGAGGACAAACGTCTGCTGGTGTGGCTGCTGATCCAGCGTTTCGGCTACCGCCAGGTGATGTACTGGGTAATGGTTAAGTCCGTCTATACCGCTATCCACGGCGCCGTGGTCGGCTGGGGCAAACTTGAGCGAAAGGCTACGGTAGAAGCGCGAGTTTAGCCAGTTTTTTGAAACTTACGGATCAGCTTTGCTCCGCATCAAAATCATTAATATGCGGCTGATCTCCTCCCGCTTAAGCATCCTCCTTCTCATTCTGGCCGGGATAACCGCGGCGCACTCTCAAGAGCGCTGCTTATCTCCCGACGAGGCCAAAAAAGTCGCTGCAACGGTCGGCAGGTCCGAGGTGCCCGACGATATAAAGCAGATACGCAAGTCGCTCATCGACATGCAGACCCGCCACTTGAAACTGAATTCAGAGATCTTTGGCGATTTTAAGAAAAACGAACAGCGTATCTCCGAGTTGAATGCCCTTTCGCGCCAAAACCTCGTTAGTGCCTGCGAGATAATGAGAAACAATGGCTGGCTCGGAAGGGCTGTGCTAAAGGATGACGCGTTTTCGGCACTTCTGTACATCCTGACCAGTGCCCAGGCGCCCAACATGCAGCGACAGGTGGTGCCGGTACTCGTCGCCGCTTCCCAGAAAGGCGAGATGCCAAAGCCCGTGATCGCTGACATGATCGATATGATCCGTCTCGGCAGCGGATTGCCGCAGATCTTTGGCACTCAAGCAACGCGGCGTGGCGATGTACTGTACGTTCAGCCGCTTTTGAACGATGAAAAGGTCGATGAATGGCGTAAGACGTACGACCTGAGGCCGCTCGCTGATGACATCCGGAGGTTAGAGCTTCGGTATCTATTGCCGGTACTCAAATCGCAGCGTTTGTCCGCTCCGGCAGGCCAACAGTCCGCCGGCTCCGCTGATGTAAAAGCTCTCGGAATCGCTGACTCCGACGAATCGATCCGCGTCGAGACAAAGGCAGTAAACCTGAATGTCATCGTCCAGTCGGGTAAAGGTCAGCCCCCAGTATCGACGGAGTTTACAAAGGATGACTTCGCGATCTTTGAGGATGGCGTCCAGCAAGACCCGACATTCTTTTCCGCCGCCAATTCGCCGTTCGACATGGTTCTGGTGCTGGATTTTTCCGGTTCCACCTCCGATAAAAGAAGCCTGATCAAAAAGGCGGCGAAACGCTTTGTCGAGTACGCCCGCACGAGCGACCGCATCGCCGTCGTCGCCTTTGCGACGGACATCAAGCTCATTTCCGATCTGACATCGGATAAGGATTCGCTGTGTCGATCTATCGATAAGATAAACCTGGATGGTGTGTCGCCGGTGTGGGACTCGCTGAAGTTCGCCTACGACACGGTGATCAATAAAGACAAGGGTCATCGGACAGCGATCGTCTTCATGACCGACGGCGAAGACAACGCGAGCAAGATCACCTTTGCCGATCTTATGGAGGTGGTGCGGCATCGCGATACGACCGTTTTTCCGATCTACGTCAACACGCTCGAGGCGAAGGAATCGCAAAAGGACTTTACGGGACGTCTCGGATCGAAGCTTCACCAGTCGCTGACAATGCTTGCTGACGAGAGCGGCGGACAGTCCTACAAAGCCGACAACCTCAAGGACCTCAACGGCATTTACGAGCAGGTGATCAACGACATCGGAAAGATCTACACACTCGGCTATGAGCCCAAAAACGAGAACCACGACGGCGGCTGGCGCACCGTCGAGGTCAAAATGCCTCATTCACCGGCGCTCCTCGCCAAAACCCGCCGCGGCTATTACGCAAAATGATTGCGGTAGAATGCTAACCTGAACTTATGCCCGATTTTCCGGACATAGAAGATGGCGGCGTCGGCGTCCTGCCCGAGAAAAAGACGAGGCTCGAGAAGCCAAAGCTTTTTAAGGTCCTCCTTCACAACGACGATTTTACGACGATGGATTTCGTCGTATTTGTGCTGCAGTACGTATTTAACCGCTCTGATGCTGAGGCGATCACCATCATGCTCAAGGTTCACAATGAGGGTCTCGGCATCGCCGGCACCTATCCATACGAGATCGCCGAGATGAAAGCCAACAAAGCCATGAACCTCGCCAAAGCACGCGAATATCCGCTGCTCTGCACGGTGGAAGAAGAATGACTTTGTGCTATATTAATCTCGAAATGCGGAGGCCATCGCCCATTATTATAGACAGTTACGGGACGTGCTCGAGTTAGCTCGAGCTGATGGCAAAAGTTTGCCTTGCGAGTCCCAAGCCAACGAAAGGCTTGGGGCTTTTTTGATTTTGAATTTTTAGATCTCAGATCTCAGATTTGAGATTGTTATGACTGAAGACCTAGACCTCAAAAAAACTGTTAACCTGCCGAGGACGAATTTCGCCCAAAAGGCCAACCTTGGCCAGATGGAGCCTGCCAGATTAAAGAAATGGCAGGAGATGGACCTTTACCAAAAGGTAACGGAGGCTCGCGAGGGTCGGGAGAAATTCATCCTCCACGACGGCCCGCCATACGCGAATGCCGACATTCACATCGGCACTGCATTGAATAAGATCCTCAAAGACTTCGTCGTGAAAACTCGATCGATGATGGGCTACGACGCGCCCTACGTTCCGGGATACGACTGCCACGGACTGCCGATCGAGACGATCGTTGAGAAGAAGCTCGCTGAAAAGGGCAAGAATAAAAACGACATCCCAGTCGCTACATTCCGTCGCATCTGCCGCGAACATGCCTCGACGGCGATGGCTGGGCAAACTCGTGACTTTCAGCGCCTCGGCACACTCGGTGAATGGCAAAACCCATATCTCACCATGTCGCCCGAGTACGAGTCGTCAACCGCGAGACTCTTTGGACGATTCCTGGAGCGTGGTTTTATTTACAAAGGCCTCCGCCCGGTGTATTGGTGCATCCACGATCAAACCGCGCTCGCCGAGGCCGAGGTGGAATACAAGGAGCACACTTCACCGTCAGTGTATGTGAAGTTCCCGCTCAAGAGCGATCCTACCGAGATCGATGCCGCACTTGCGGGAAAGAATGTCTTTGTCGTGATCTGGACCACGACACCGTGGACGCTGCCCGCAAATATGGGAATCGCCGTGCATCCTGAATTCGACTACTCTGCGGTTGAACTGCCGAGTGGCGAGGTCCATATCGTGGCAACCGAATTGGCGGCCGCCTACGCCGACACATGCGGAGTTGGTGAGCACAAAGAGCTCGCCCGCTTCAAGGGCGCAAAGCTCGACCGTCTCGAGTGCCGACACGCGTGGCTCGACCGGACGTCGCTCCTGATGAAGGGCGAGCACGTCACGCTCGGCGAATCTGATGCCGAGGTCGAGCTCGACGTTCGTTTTGAAGACAAGGCCGCAAAAAAGGCCGGCACGGGCTGTGTCCACACCGCTCCAGGCCACGGTGCCGACGACTTTCACATCGGCAAAAAGTACGGCCTCGACATCTACACACCCGTCGACGCGGCCGGACGCTTCACGCCTGACGTCGAGCATTTTGCCGGCGAGACCGTCTTTAACGCCAATCCAAAGATCGTCGAGTTTCTCCGAGATAGCGGTGCCCTCGTCTACGCGGAAAATTACCAACACCGTTATCCGCACTGCTGGCGATGCAAGAATCCTGTTATTTTTCGAGCGACGCCGCAGTGGTTCGTCTCGATGGATGAGGTAAAAAGCTCCCCTCCTTACGAAGGAGGGGTGGCTGCCGCTTCGGCAGACGGGGTGGTTCTCTCATCAGGCTCCGAAGAAACTACGCCACTCCGCAACGCCGCTTTGCGCGAGATCGCCAGGGTCAACTGGCATCCATCATGGGGCGAGGGCCGGATGGCAAACATGTTCAAGGGACGTCCTGACTGGTGCGTCTCTCGTCAGCGGTTTTGGGGCGTCCCGATACCTGTCTTCTATTGCGCTGGATGCGACGAGGCCGTTGCCGACCCCAAGATCATCGATCACGTCGCCGACATCTTTGCCAAGGAAACTTCTGACGCCTGGTATGCGAGGCCCGAGAGCGAACTGCTGCCCGACGGCTACAAATGCGTGAAATGCGGCGGCGGTGAATTTCGTAAAGAGACCGACATTCTCGACGTATGGTTTGATTCCGGGTCGAGCTGTGTCGCGGTGCTCGAGACGCGAGACAACCTGCGCTTTCCGGCTGATGTTTACCTAGAGGGTGGCGACCAATACCGCGGTTGGTTTAACTCTTCTCTAAGCTGCGGGATCGCGGCACATGATTCGGCGCCGTACAAGCAGATCATCACGCACGGTTGGGTAGTCGACGGCGAGGGACGCAAGCAGTCAAAATCGCTCGGTAACGTCACCGCTCCAAAGGAGATCATCGACAAAGCCGGCGCGGACGTTCTCCGCCTCTGGGCGGCAGCTGTGGATTACACGGAGGACGTGCGCTGCTCGGACGAGATCCTCTCGCGTGTCGTCGATGCGTACCGCAAGATGCGTAATACACTGCGCTACGCACTCGGCAATCTCGACGCTTTTGACTACTCGAATGATGCAGTGTCTGCCGACCGGCTACAAGAGATCGATCGTTGGGCGCTTGCAGCTCTCGACGAGGTCACAGAAAGGGTCCGAGCCGCATACGAAGCATATGACTTTCAGGCGGCCTACAATGCACTCTACAACTTCTGCACGGTGACGCTGTCCGCCCGCTATTTTGACATCATCAAGGACCGCCTTTACATAGCGGCTCCTGAGAGCGAACTTCGTCGTTCGGCGCAAACGGCTCTCTACCAGATCGCGGATGCGCTCTGCCGGCTGCTCGCGCCGATGCTGGTTTTTACGGCTGATGAGGCTTGGGAGAATCTGCCGGGCCAGGTATTAGCCTCGGTGCACGTCGCTGAATTTCCGGACGTGACCAAGGCCGACAATTCGGCTCTCATCCAACACTGGGAACGCATCTTCGTTATCCGTGACGAGGTTCTCAAAGCTCTCGAAGAATCCCGCAACGCCAAGCAGATCGGCTCGTCGCTCGAGGCGAAGGTTGTTCTCACGGCGAATGCGGAGACGACGCGATTCCTGCTCGATGTGTACGAGCAGCTTCGCTACATCTTTATCGTCTCGCAGGTCGAGGTACACGAGGGCGACTCGTTTAGCCTCAAGATCGAACGCGCCGACGGAGAGAAATGCGAACGTTGCTGGAACTACTCGACACAGGTCGGCGCGTTTCCCCGCTTCACGACCGTGTGCGAGCGTTGCAACGAAGCTCTGGAGCAGATCGTATGACCAAGCAGTTGAGAAACGTATTTATCACCATCACACTGGTTTTGATCACCGGCACCGCATTGGCTGCTCAAGGCGTTCATACGCCGGACAAGGCATCCCCCGAACGTAAGGAGATCCTCGACGCGCTTCGGATTCCCGTCGAGCGTGATCTCAAACAAAGGATCGTCTTTGTCGTGGAGAATCTGAATGTGGCCGGAACGTGGGCCTTCGTCGGCGGATCACCACAGGGTTCAGACGGCGGACAGCCGGATTATCGACACACGCCCTATGCTCAGGCACAAAAAGCGGGAATGTTCGACAACAATTTTTTTGCACTGCTCAAAAAGACGGCCGGTTCGTGGAAAGTGATCACCTATCGGATCGGTTGCACAGACGTCTGCTATGCCACTTGGTGGCATGACCATCGAGCGCCAAAGGCGATCTTTCCCTATACTGAATAAAGTGGATCGCCGCACTCTCTTTTGGAAGCTCGCTTACCTCCTGATCACCGTCGGAGCCTTCCTCATCGACCAGACGACCAAAGCCTACGCGATCCGTTATCTGCGTTTCGGTGGTGAGAAGTCCGTGATCTCAGGTTTCTTGAGCTTCGCGTACGCCCAGAATTCCGGCGTAGCATTCTCAATGTTCGACCAGCAGGGTGATCCCGGGCGGTGGGGACTGTCGATCGTCGCATTTGTCGC
>JBJMGO010000237.1:0-9220 GCA_045807825.1 Pyrinomonadaceae bacterium
GTTGACGCCGAGGATGGATGGCTAAAAGGCTTTGGGGCGGACGCCACACCCGCGAGCGAGGAAGAGATTCGCAACCCTGACCCAAATATTCAGAGTCCGATGATGTTTACGGGCATCCATATCTTCGACCCGCGAGTCTTTGATTACATTCCACGGGGCGTGTACTCGGACATCGTGCCGACGTTCTACGATCCGGCGCTGAGAAAGGGCGAGAAGATCGCGGTTCACGTCACAGACGCGAACTGGTACGAGTTGTCGACCATCCCACGCTATCTCGATATAAGCTTGGCGATGATGGGCAGCGGCGATGTTTTCTTTGGGCGAAACTGCATCATGGAAGGCGCGGTGAGCCTTAAGGATTCAGTGATCTGGGACGACGTCACGATCGGTACCGGTGCTAATCTCTACCGCGTGATAATCGCCGACGGCGTACGGATCCAGCCGGGCGAGCATTTTGAGAACGCCGCCATCGTCCGTGCGGAGATGGTCCGCAACTGCCCGGAGATCCCTGAGAAGGCTCTGAAGGGCTACATACAGGGCGAGAATTACGTGGTGCCGTTCAATTGACGCTTAGGCTTCCTCTTGAGGGTCTGGACCAAATCTTATTCGTTCTTCGTTCTTCGTTGTACGTTATTCGTTACTCCTGAAGTGAATAACGTACAACGAAGAACGAGTAGCAAACCTAAATACTGATGGCGATGGACGATTCTGCCCACCAACGGCTTTCACTCTTTTTCCAAAGGATCGGCGAGGTTTCTGAGATCGAGCAGCTCACCGCCGACGCATCGACGCGCGAGTACTTTCGCGTCGGATGGAAGGGCCAAACTGCCGTTGCGTGCGTTTATACAGACGCTTTCGACCCTGCGGAGTCGCCGTATCTGGATGTCACCCATCTTTTCCTCGCGGCCAGTCTGCCGGTCGCAAACGTCCACGCCGTCGACGGTCCGCTTGGCATCATCATTCAAGAGGACCTCGGCGACAAGATCCTCCGCAGCGAGCTCGAAGTCGTCACGCCCGACCGCCGCTCGCGTCTGATGAATGAGGCGATCTCGCTCATCGCCCGTATTCAGGTCGCAACTCCGCAGGCGTATAAGATGAACTCGACCGCCTCGCGGCTCAAATTTGATTTTGAAAAGCTCTCATGGGAGCTCGATTTCTTTAAGGAGCACTACTTCACGACCTACCGGCTGGAGGGCGACCACCATTGCTCGCCTTTCCCCCACGAGCTGACAACCGCAGAAGAAGCGGCCCTAACCATCGAATTCCACGAGATCTGCCGTGAGCTGGAAACCTACGCCACAGTCCTCTGCCACCGCGACTTTCACCCGGCTAACCTTATGCTCGATCGCGAAGGGTGCATGCGGATCATTGACCATCAGGACGCACGGATCGGGTCGCCGGCCTACGATCTTGTCTCGCTGCTGCTGGATCGGATCACCGAGCTTCCCTCACCCGATTGGCTCGCGAACCGCCGTCACTATTTCCTCGATGTCCGCCGCCGGCTCGGCCTGCCAAAGATCGACGAAGACGAGTTCGCATACGAATTCCGCCTCCAGACGATCCAACGCTGCCTCAAAGCCGCCGGCACCTTCAGCTACCAATCCGCCGTCCGCGGCAAAACCTATTTCGTTCCCTACATCAAACCCATGTTGGGCATCGCCCGCCGTGCCTGCCAGAGTCTGGGCAGATTCCCCACCATCCATACGGTCCTGAGTCGCGAGTTAGAAGATTAGATCGGACTCCAGTCCAACGCCCCGCCAGCGTGGGCGCCACGCCCGAGTCGTTCTGCCCCGCCAGACCCCTGTTAGCAGCTTCCTAGGTCATGCAAACCACTTGCAGAGCCGACAACCCTACTTCCACAGCTAAAAAACCTACTTCCAGAGTCGTGCGCGCCGCTTACAGAGACAAAAAATATACTTCCTGAGCCGTTCAACCTACTTACAGAGCCAAAAAACCTACTTACAGAGCCAAAAAACCTGCTTACAGAGCCAAAAACCTACTTACAGAGCAAAAAAATCTACTTACAGAGCAAAAAAATCTACTTACAGAGCAAAAAAATCTACTTACAGAGCCATTCGCGGGGCTTCCAGACTAAAAAACTCCACTTACAGAGGCAAAAATTCTACTGACAGAGTCAAAAAACCGGCTTCACGCCCGCAGGTGGTCTGCACGCCAGGTCTTGATCGCGAGTTTGAGGTCCTTTGTGCCGGTGAACTCGCCATTCAGCGTTCGCTCGACAAGGCCGGCGAGCTCGTCGTCCGGGGCGAAGCGGAGGGCGACGATCTGGCCTTTGGTGAGTGACGAGCAGCGGGTGTTGAGCTCGGGCGTCAGGACGCCGGCGTAGCGGAGCTTTTCTTCGAGCCGGATCACGCGGTCTTGCACAGTCAGCACCATCAGCCGTGCCGCGAGAGCGAGCAGGATCAGCGTGATGCTAAAGATCGTCCACATGATCTGGTCCAGCCGCAGGTCCCAAGTGGTGGCTGTGAAGATCCTCACAACGTGATCGATCAGATTGAGCAGCAATAGCGGCACCACGACGAAGTGGAATAACGGGTACCAGCGTGTGTGGTTTGAGTAGTTTTGTTCGTTGGGCATAGTGCGAGCATTCTACATCAAACTCTGGATCAATCGATTCCCACAAGCAGAGTGAATATGCTGAGTGCTGCCAAAGTGAGGAGCACAACCGCTACGACCTGGAGAAACAGCTTGGTAACTTTGGGGCTATGCCAGCGATCCTCTACAAATCGCATTAGCGCGGCAATACATCTATCCGATCGCGAGATCCAGAGGAGTAAAAACGCCACCCCGATAGCAACGAAGATCGCGACAAGATGCGATGTAAACCGCGTCACAACTTCGTCTGCGCGAGGGCGGCACCTTTTTCGGTGAGCTCCTCGCCGGGATTTACGAATAGATTCTGTTCAAAGCGGTACTGCTTATCGTAGAGCTGTTTGTAGCGGCCGCCTTGCGAGACCAGCTCTGCGTGGGTGCCGCGTTCGAGGATCTCGCCTGCCTCGACCACGAGGATCTGGTCGGCACTGCGAATGGTCGACAACCGGTGCGCGATGACGAAAGTCGTGCGGCCTTTACGAAGGTTGTTGAGACCCTCTTGAATAAGAGCCTCCGATTCGCTGTCCAGACTCGAGGTCGCCTCGTCGAGGATCAGGATGCGAGGGTCGGCGAGCAAGGCACGTGCGATCGCGATCCGCTGCCGCTGCCCACCAGAGAGCTTGACGCCGCGCTCGCCGACGATCGTGTCGTACCCCTGCGGAAACTTCTCGATAAATTCGTCCGCGTTCGCGATCTTGCACATCGCTTTGATCTCGGCGAGCGACGCTTCGGGATCGGCAAACCGAATGTTGTCGAGGATCGTCCCGTCAAATAGAAAGTTGTCTTGAAGGACAACCCCCAGATGCCGCCGATAGTCTCTAAGGCGCACGCTCTGCAGGTCGTGCCCATCGACTTTGATAATGCCGCTAGTGGGCTGAATGAAGTTGAGTACCAAGCTCAGGATCGTCGACTTACCCGATCCACTCGAGCCCACGAGAGCCGTCGTCGCACCAGCCTCGGCGTGGAAGGATACGCCTTTGAGTACGGGTACACCGGGGTCGTACTCAAAAAAGACGTTCTCAAAATCGATCGTTCCCTCGACGTGCGGCAGCGGCTGACGTTGGGCGTCTTCGTCCGTTTCCGTCGGCATGGCCATGATCTCGCGGATTCGGTCGAGACCGGCGAGTGCCTCGGTCATCTGTGTACCGATCGACGTCAGCTCAATGATCGGCATCGCGAGCAGGAACGTGAACGATATGTACATCAAGAAATCGCCGAGCGTCATCGTGCCTGCTTGTACCGAGTTGCCGCCGATGACGATCATCACGACCGCGATGGCGCCGATGACGACGGAGGAGAACGACGAGATCGCCGACACTCCCGTGACCGTCTTGGCGACGTTCCTAAACAAGCGGTGTGCTCCGCGTGCAAATGACAGCTCTTCCCTTTTTTCTGCCGTGTACGCTTTGACGATGCGGATGCCGCCGAGGGATTCGCCAAGCCGTCCGGTGACCTCGGCCGTGATCTGCCCGCGTTCGCGAAACGTCGGCCGCAAGATCTTGAACGCGTACATCAACGCGGCGCCAAAAATGGCAAGCACGACCAACGTGGCGCTCGTGAGCCGCCAATTGATCCAAAACAGAACCCCGATCGAGATCGTCGCTGTAACGACGCTCCCCAGGATCTGCCCGAGGCCCGTGCCGACGAGATTCCGTATGCCCTCGGCGTCGTTCATCACGCGTGAGATAAGCTGCCCCGATTGTGTCGAGTCAAAATACGAGATCGGCAGCCGCTCGATGTGGGCCTGCACGCCCTTTCGCATGTTCGTGATGGCCCGCTGGGCCGCTACGCCGAGGATCTGCGACAGCGAGAATCCGGTAATTCCCTGCACCAGCGTCGCGGCACCGATACCGGCAGCCACATACTTGATGTACTGGTACTGGTGCTGCAGAAAGATATTGTCGGCGATGAACTTCATCGACGCCGGCAAGACCATTCCCGCGAGCCGCGAGATGAGCATCAGGATGCTCCCCGCAAGCAGCCGCCAGCGAGCGTTCCAGATGATCTTTTTCGCCTCCGCCCACGCGCCGGAGTAGTTGACCTTTTTTTTCTTCTTTTCCTCGGACATTCGGCGTTAGTTTGCGGAAGTTCGCGGCCCGAGTCAACCAACTGAAGTTTTGGGGTGTGAGAGCTTTCCCGTAGAATCTTCATTTGCCCTATGTCGCAAACCTACATCAATCAACTCAAGGCCCACATCGGCGAGTCCGTGACCCTCAAGGGGTGGCTCTACAACAAACGCTCCAGCGGCAAGCTGGTATTTTTGCAGCTCCGCGACGGCACGGGGATCGTGCAGTGCGTCATTTTTAAGCCGAACAATGAAGCTTTGTACGAGCTCGCCGACTCGATCGGTCAGGAAAGCTCGATCATCGTCACCGGCACGGTCAAGGAAGACACACGTTCGTCGATCGGCGTCGAATTGGATGTCACGGCACTTGAAGTCCTGCAGAACGTTCACGACTACCCGATCACACCAAAGGAGCACGGGACGGAGTTCCTGATGGACAATCGTCATCTTTGGATCCGCTCGAAAAAGCAGCACGCGGTGCTCAAGATCCGCCATTCGGTGATCAAGGCGAGCCGCGATTATTTTGATAATTTGGGCTTTACGCTCGCAGATACACCGATCTTTACGCCCGCCGCGTGTGAAGGCACGACGACGCTTTTTGAGGTCGATTACTTTGGCGACGACAAGGCGTATTTGACGCAGTCGGGGCAGCTATATAACGAGGCGACCGCCGCCGCGTTTGGCAAATCGTACGCACTCGGGCCAACATTCCGCGCCGAGAAATCGAAAACGCGCCGTCACCTGACCGAGTTTTGGATGCTCGAGCCCGAGGTCGCCTATGCGGGATATGAGGACATGATGGATCTTGGAGAAGGCTTGATCCTCTCCATCGTCGAGCGTGTTCTCGCCGACCGCCAGGAAGAGCTAAAAACGCTCGAGCGTGACATCTCAAAACTCGAGGCGATCGCGTCGCCATTCCCGCGGCTACATTACGATGATTGCGTCAAGATGCTGCAGGAGGGACACGCGAAAGGCGAGCTTGAGAACAATTTTGAATGGGGCGGCGATTTTGGTGCACCGGACGAGACATACCTCTCGAACCAATTCGGCAAGCCGATCTGGGTTCATCACTTCCCGGCCGCCATCAAGGGGTTTTATTTTGAGGTCGACAAGGACCGCCCAGAGACAGCACTTGGCATCGACCTGCTAGCTCCCGAGGGCTACGGTGAGATCATCGGCGGCGGCGAACGAGCTGCCTCGCTTGAATATCTAGAATCACAACTCGAACACCACGGCCTCGACCAGGCGACATTCGAGTGGTACCTAGACCTTCGCCGCTACGGCAGCGTCCCGCACGCCGGCTTTGGCATGGGCATCGAACGTACCACCGGTTGGATGGCGGGCATCGAGCACGTACGAGAGACGATCCCATTCCCGAGGATGTTGTATAGGTTGAAGCCGTAGTACTATTTGCCTGTCCGGAGGAATTGAGTATGCGGGTGATCGGATGCATGGCGGTGGTGCTGCTCGTTTCGGCGAGGTTGTTCGGC
Organism: Pyrinomonadaceae bacterium; assembly: GCA_045807825.1. Taxonomy (GTDB): domain Bacteria; phylum Acidobacteriota; class Blastocatellia; order Pyrinomonadales; family Pyrinomonadaceae; genus OLB17. The sequence continues at coordinate 6,166 of JBJMGO010000237.1, forward strand.
CAATCCGAGAGAGTCATCAAGGCGCCCGACGGCAACATCCTAACGACCTTTGTCAAAGATCCGGAGACGAGTCGCATGGTGCCGACCGAGCTCAAAGGTGTTGAGATTGAAGGTATGCAGGTTGAAGGGCGTGCAGCTTTTCTGGGCACCCCTTTCCCCGCGACTGATGGCTGGCTTAGGACCTTCAAAGTTAAGCTCAGGAATGTTTCAGGAAAGCGCGTCTCAGCTATTCGGATGACCTTCGCGCTGCCAGATGCGAAGTATGGAGAGGCAATGTCCTCGTTCGGTTTCGAGTACGGCAGGGGGCTAAGTTCAACACCGAGTTCTAGAGCAGATACATTTCCGGTCACTTTTTTTGAACCGGACGCCGAAACCGAACTTGGGCTGGACCAAGCTCAATATGAGCATATTGTGAATGCGATAGGTGGAAGAACTGGCGTTACCGACTACAAAACCGTATTGGTTGGTGTAACTACGGTGCTGTTCGAAGACGGTACGGTATGGTTTGCTTTCAAACCCCAGTTAAAAGCGAGTACCGAACGCTGAGACCTAGCCGTTTTATCGGGGATGCACACCTACTTCGCTACCATCTCCTGGAAGAATGATTCCGCCGAAGGCTTTGCGGCAAACAAATACTCGCGTGCCCACGAATGGTCCTTCGATGGCGGCATGACTTTGCCTGCGAGTCCGTCGCCGTTATCGGTGAGGCTGCCTTACTCCGTCGAGGCAGCCGTCGATCCCGAGGAGGCATTGGTCGCGGCGGCCTCGTCATGTCACATGCTGTCGTTTCTCTATGTCGCAGCGAAGACCGGATTTGTCGCCGATTCATATCGCGACGAGGCTGTCGGTGAAATGAGTAACGACAACGGAAAACAGTGGATCTCTAGCATCACTCTCGATCCGCAGATCGAGTGGGTTGGTGACAAGATCCCAACCCATGAAGATTTGCAACACCTCCACCACAAGGCGCATGAGATCTGCTACATCGCGAACTCAATCAAGTCCGAGATCGTGATAAAGGGATACGAGTGAGCGATCACGTTCCAGTCGAGAACCTCGACGCAGCAATAGAGGGATACAAGTCTAGAGGCTATCGGCTGGATATGATCTTCCCCGCAGATGATCCGCGTGAGGCGCGGATGTCGCACGCGTCCGAGTCGATCACCCTCTCGCAAAAGGACCACCCCGTCGGCGAAACGCCGCCACCCCTCCTTCGTAAGGTGGGGAGCCCGGAATGGATCCGCGGACGCGCGGGGATGGAATACCGCGACCTCACTCCTGATCGCCTCGGCGGTAAGGTCGTGGCATCGCACATTCGTCTATTGGCGGGCGGTCCTGTGCCGGAATACGTCCATTACCACAAGATCGATTTTCAGGTGATCTATTGTAAGAAGGGGCGGATAAAGGTTGGGTACGAGGATCAGGGCGAGCCTTTCTGGTTAGAGACCGGCGATCTCGTTCTCCAGCCGCCCGAGATCCGGCACCGCGTCCTCGAATGTAGCGCCGGAGCGGAGGTGATCGAGATCACGAGCCCTGCCGAGCACGAGACCTGGGTGGATCACGAAATCCGGCTGCCTACCGGTCGTGTCGATCCGCTGCGGAAGTTTGGTGGTCAGCGATTCTTCAGATACGAAGCTGCGAGCCCTAAGTCTCCCGACCGGCCGGCTGAAAAGCAGTTGATCGATCTGGCGGCCTCTCTCAAAAATGCCTGCTCAGACGACGAGATCAACAAGATCGTGCTCACCTTTTCGCAGTCTCTTTGCCAAACGTGACTTGCTTCTGACCGCCCCAAAAGCCGTCGAGCGTGTTGCCGCTGATATTGTAGAGGGCAAAGCTGCACTGCGGCCCCCCAAAGCTCACCGCCGCCGTGTTGCCACGCCAGATGCCGAATCCGCCGAACTGCTTATCTGTCTTCCATAGGAATATGTAGCCGTCGCCCTGCTTCCTGGTCTCGAGGGTGCCCGCATACTCCTTGCCTTCGGCGGTAGTGCCGGTGATGGAATATTTCCCCTCAAAGGTTTCGCCGGCCGTACGCGTTCCGCTCTCGATAGCGAACTTTTGGTCGCCCCACATCGCCGAGCGTCCGCTTAAACTGGCGCCGTCACCGTTGACCTTGTAGAGCGTGACGCCGCAGCCTTTACCGCCGCCGGTCGCGGCAAAGCTCGCCGCAACATAGTCACCATATTCGACGCCTGTTCCAACGCGATTGCCTTTCGGCAGCGTCCATCGAAATGAGTAGAGATCGCCCTGCGGCTCGACTGTTAACGTGCCGGTGTAGGGATCGAGGCCGCCGCTCGCGGTGCCCGTCACCTGAAATAAGCCCGCGATCTCTCGCTCGCCCGGCGTTGGTGTCGGACTCTCGATCGCTTTCTCCCGCTCACGAATTCGCTCCGCCGGCCCGCCGCAGCCGATAGGCAACACAGAGAGCAAGGCAATGAGGAATAGTCCGGCTCGAGCCATAGTTCTATTTTAGGGCGTGGAATTGTAGAGATGGTACTTCAGCAGACTTGTTTACTGCTCCGACCGCAGCGTCAGTACTGCGATCTCAGGCGGGACGAGGAAGCGGAAGGGCAGCACGCTCGTTCCTATTCCAGTCGTTACGAACATATCAACGCCGTTCTCCCGAATGTGTCCCGCCACATACTTTTGGCCATAACTCGACGGCACGACTGGTGCGCCGATGAATGGCAGCCACACCTGTCCGCCGTGCGTGTGAGCGGCCAGGATGAGCTTGAGATCGGGAGAGATCGAGAGGTCTCCGGTTATCGTCGGCAGGATGTCGGGACTATGTTCGAGAACGATGATCTGGCCTTTGCCGTCGCCTAGCATTTCCTTTGCATCGGCCGATATCTGGTTCCACCGGGGAGCGAGCTCGAGATGGTCCCGAAAGCCTACGAGCCGAAGCTTCTTGCCATTGACCTCAATCGTTGCGACTTCGTTGGCAAGGACAGTGCAGCCGATGCGCTTTAGCTCGCGAGCAACGACATCGTCATTAAACCAGCCGTCGTGATTCCCGAGTACGGCATACACGCCATAACGCGCTTGCAGGCCGGTA
>JBJMGO010000238.1:0-12173 GCA_045807825.1 Pyrinomonadaceae bacterium
AGAGAGCAACGGTGGGAAGGTCGTGTCCATCCCGCTGACTGACGGATTTTCGACTTCCAACATCGCGAGTAAGATAACGAGCCCGACTGCAGCTAGCCATGTGATCGAACAAGACGTGATCGGCAGGTCTCTCACCGAGCATCTAGAGACGATCGAGTCGCTGCGTCGGCGTTGTGACGAGCAGGTCAGAACTTGCGTTGACATTCTCCTTGAGACCTTTCGCTCCGGAAATAAGGTTCTGATCTGCGGGAACGGCGGGAGCGCAGCGGACGCGCAGCATATCGCGGCCGAGTTTGTCGGGAGATATGAGAACGAACGGCGCGCGCTACCTGCGATAGCTTTGACGACCGACACGTCGGCTCTGACCGCTCTTGCCAACGACTACGATTTTGAACGGATATTTGCTCGACAGGTGGAGGCGCTCGCGAATGCCGGTGACTGCCTGATCGCGATCAGCACGAGCGGGAATTCGCCAAATGTCATCGCGGCGGTCATGAAAGCACGTGAAAAGGGCTGCAAGGTCGTCGGCATGACCGGCTCCGGCGGCAAAAAGCTTGCGGGGCTTTGTGACGCCTGCATAATCGTGCCATCGCCACGTACGGCGCGCGTCCAGGAGGCCCACATTACGGTCGCCCACATCTGGTGCGAAATCGTGGAGGCCGACTTGGCTACCTCCACATGATGGACACGCTCGACACGCTGCGAAACAAACGCGTTCTCGTCGTAGGCGACGTTATGCTCGACCGCTACTGGTGGGGAAGCGTCGGCCGCATCTCACCCGAGGCTCCGGTGCCGATAGTTGAGCTCGAGCGAACGAGTATCGTCGCCGGCGGTGCGGCAAACGTCGCCGGGAATATCGCCGGTATCGGCGCGATACCGATTCTCTTTGGTGCCTGTGGCGACGACGCGGAGGCGGACCTCGTGGCGTCTGTGCTTACTGAAGTCGGCGTGTCGCCGGAGTACCTCACCAGAATTCCCGAACGCAAAACTACCGTCAAAACTCGTATCGTCGCTCATCACCAACACGTCGTCCGCCTTGATCACGAAACCACCTCACCCATATCGACCGAAGCGGCGGCTGATGTTTTAAGTAACATTCGAAAGGCGATCGTCGATGCAGATGCGGTCTTAGTATCGGACTATGCGAAGGGCTTTCTCACCGAGGGGCTTCTTAGCGCACTGATCTCTCTCGCGAATGATGCTGGCATTCCGGTGATCGTGGACCCTAAGGGTCGTGACTTCTCAAAATATGCAGGCGCTTCCGTCATCACGCCAAACAAACGTGAGGCCGCAGAAGCCGCCGGGATTGACGATACCGCTGATTCAGCGCGTAGATCGGGTGAGATATTGATGCAGCGCTTCTCGCCGCACGCGCTCCTTATCACGGAGGGTGAGCATGGAATGACACTGTTCGAAGGCGAAAGCGTGACTCACCTGGATTCCGCCGCCCAGGATGTCTACGACGTCACGGGGGCAGGCGATACGGTTATCGCCGTACTTGCGGCGGGACTCGCGGCAGGATTGTCCTATTTCGAAGCCGCTCGTCTCGCTAACCAGGCTGCGGCGGTCGTTGTCGGACACGTCGGCACGACCCGGATCACGCGCGAGCTGATGGCGGAGAGTGGCTCCGAATGAAGACCCGTGTCCTCTACGTCGAGAGAAAACCCGTCTCATCCCCAAGTATCGAGAGAGTCTTTAGGGAAGTTGCCTCACACCTGCCGGCTGACGAATTCGAGGCCTCGTTTCAGTCTGTTCCGTATGGAGACGGTGCTCTGGATCTGATGCGTAACCTGCTGTTTTTCAGACGGACCAAAGCTGACATCTATCACGTCACCGGTCATTGCCACTATATTTCGCTTCGATTGCCCTCTAACAGGACTGTGCTGACCATACATGATCTGATCATCCTGCATATCAGGAAAGGAATTCGCCGCTGGGTGCTCGACAAGCTCTACCTTCAATGGCCGGTGCGGCGGCTGCGGCATGTTACGGCAATCTCGCAGTTCACGAAAGATGAGATCGAGCAGTTTTCCCGAAGGAGTGACGTCGCCGTAATAGAGGACCCGCTGATCGGTGGTTTTGATCCTGAGCCCCGAAAGCTATTCAATGCCGACACGCCCGTCATCTTGCATGTCGGGACGGCACCTAACAAGAACCTCCCGAACCTCATAAAAGCCGTAACAGGATTGAAGTGCGTCCTTAGAATCATCGGCAAACTCACTGAAGAGATACGTCGTGATCTTCACCTTGCCGGGGTGGATTATGAAAACGTCGCGGACCTCGGCCAGGATGCCATGACCACCGAATACCGCAATTGCGATATCGTGTCCTTTTGCAGCACGTATGAGGGCTTTGGCCTGCCGATCATTGAAGCTCAGGCGATGAAGAAGCCGTTGATCACAAGCGATATAGAGCCAATGCGATCTATCTCAGGAGCCGGTGCGTTGCATGTGGATCCAAACGATCCGGCCGCGATCAGGTCGGGGATCGAGCGTCTAATTAGCGACGAACGACTCCGTGAGCAACTCATCCTAGAGGGCAAGGAGAATATCGTGCGCTTTGATGCGAAGTCGCTAGCCCGCAAGTACGCCGACATATACAGGAACATCATGGCGGAGGTGAATCCAGTATGAAAGTCCTCGTCCTCGGAGCGACTGGAATGCTGGGCCATAAGCTCTATCAGGAGCTTGGTGGAAACTTCGACGTCCACGGCACCATTCGCGGAAATGCGTCCGACTTAGAACACTACGGATTCTACAAGCTGAACAAGATCATCGGCGGCGTCGATGCAGAGGATCCGGATAGCATCGCTCGTGCTCTCGATGCAACTTCACCGACTGTAGTGATAAATGCCGTCGGAGCTGTAAAGCAGGTCGCGGCGGGACAGGACCCGGTTCACGCACTCACGGTGAACGCGATATTTCCGCACAAACTCGCTCGGCTCACACAGGAACGCGGTGCAAGGCTGATCACGATAAGCACTGATTGCGTCTTTAGTGGGAAAAAGGGGAGCTACACCGAAGCAGAGGAGCCCGACGCCTGCGACCTATACGCCATTAGCAAACGTTTCGGTGAGCCCACCGGAGCTAACATCCTCACCCTCCGGACCTCAATTATAGGACGCGAGTTGAGCTCACAGCATGGCTTGGCGGATTGGTTCCTGTCGCAACGCGGCAAAACCGTCAAAGGGTATGTCAAAGCAGTATTCAGCGGTCTGACGACCATAGCTCTTGCCCATGTCATCGCAGACGTGATCACCCGTCATCCAGACCTGTCTGGTCTCTACCACGTCTCGGCTGCGCCGATCTCGAAGTATGACCTACTGATCGCTATCGACCGCTGGTTCGCAACCAAAACGGTCGTTGAGCCGTCCAATGACCTGGTAATTGATCGCAGTCTTGACTCATCAGCATTCCGCATGGCCACGAGCTGGAAGCCTGCTACGTGGAACGAAATGATAGCCGAAATGGCTAAGGACGAGACTCCATACGACAGATGGAGCGGCGTCACAGAGAGTTGATCGAGGCAGGTTTTTAGATTTTAAACATCGCCAGATGAGTGCTATCATCTGTGTATTCAACGATTTCCATCTGGAGCAAGCAGTAAACCTTAAATGAAAGAACTGGAAGGTAAACGTGTCCTCGTCACCGGTGGTACCGGCTCATTGGGACAGACCCTCGTAAAACGCATTATGACCGGTGAGCTCGGAAAGCCGGCTTCCGTGACCGTCTTCTCCCGTGATGAGTCCAAGCAGCATTACATGCGGCTGCACTTCCTGCAAAAGGATAATTCGCCTGCTCTCGAAGGGGCGTTTTTGAATTCACGGGAGCTGCTAAATTTCAGGATCGGCGATGTGCGTGACTATCCCGCGGTGGTCGCGGCCATGCGTAATGCTGACGTCGTCTTCAATGCGGCAGCTCTCAAGCATGTGTCTTCCTGCGAGTATTTCCCGATGGAGGCGGTGATGACCAACATTCACGGGGCCGCCAACATCGTCAGAGCGATCCGCGAGAACAACCTTCCCGTGAAAAAGGTACTCGGCATCTCGACCGACAAGGCCTGTAAGCCGATCAATGTGCTCGGTATGACGAAGGCGCTTCAGGAGCGCGTCCTGATCGAAGCGAATCGCGATTGTCCGGACGTGCAGTTTAACTGCGTTCGATACGGAAACGTGATCGCGTCACGCGGCTCGATCATTCCGCTGTTCGTTGATCTGATCAAAAACGACAAGGCAGTAACCATCACGATGCCAGAAATGACGCGTTTCCTGCTCAGCCTCGATCGAGCGGTAGATACGGTTATCGAGGCCTTCAGATCGACCGGTCGCGGCGAGACATGGGTTCCGAAAGCGGCGTCAGCAAAGATAGTGGATGTCGCGACCGCTCTGATGGGTGACAAAAAGCTGCCGATAATCTTCACGGGTATTCGACCGGGCGAAAAGATCCACGAGATCATGGTGTCGGAGGAGGAATGCTTCCGCACAGTCGGCCGTAGTGATTATTTTGTCATCCTGCCTGTACTGCCGGAACTCCGTGCGGAAACTGATCAGCAGTCGGGACTCGCGAGCGAATATTCTTCGCGTGACGGCAATCTTAGCGGTCAGCCGCTCCTCGACCTCCTGACCGGAGCGACGAAGGAGATAGAGCAGTTCCGCATGGCCGCGTAAATCACCCACCACATACCATATGCGAGTGATGACCATCTTTGGCACGCGGCCTGAGATCATCAGGCTTAGCCTCGTGCTCAAGGTACTTGACCAGCATTGTGAACACATCACCGTGCATACTGGCCAGAACTTTGATCAGTCGTTGAGCGATGTTTTCTTTAGCGAATTAGAGGTCCGCGCACCCGACGTCCTGCTCGGTGTACAGGCGACGGGTTTTGCCGATCAGGTGAGCGAGATCATCAAGAAGGTCGATGCCGCGATCGCAGAGCAGCGGCCTGACCGCATCCTGATCCTCGGCGATACGAACAGCGCGCTATCTGCCATCCCCGCGGCTCGACGGCAGATACCCGTGTTCCACATGGAGGCAGGGAATCGGTGCTACGACAACCGTGTACCTGAGGAAGTGAATCGACGGATCATCGACCACTCGAGTACGGTGCTGATGCCGTACACGCAGAATTCACGGCAGAATCTACTTCGTGAGGGGATCGAGAGCGACCGTATCTACGTCACCGGCAATCCCATAAGCGAGGTGATCGACAGCGTTGCCGACCGCATAGAGGAGAGCTCCGTTATGGACGGGCTCAAGGTGAAGCCATTTGAATATTTTCTTGTGACGCTGCACCGTGCTGAGAATGTAGACATCCCTGAACGGCTTGGTTCGATCTTTGACGCTCTCGAGCAGGTAGCTAAGAATTTCTCAAAACCGGTGCTCGTCTCCGTGCATCCACGGACCGCCGAGCGCCTCGCACAGCAGAACCTGCAACCCGACCCGGAGCGCGTTCGGCTTCTCAAAGCGTTCGGGTTTCTGGATTTCGTCAAGCTTGAAAAGAATGCCCTCGCCGTGCTTACCGACAGCGGCACGGTGCAGGAGGAATGTGCGATCTTCGGCGTACCGAATGTCACCCTTCGTGACGTCACGGAGCGCCCGGAGACGATCGAATGCGGTAGTAATATCCTTGCGGGGTCCGATCCCGTTGCAATAGTTCGAGCGGTCGCTCTCGCCATCGCACAGCCCGCGGGCTGGGAAGCCCCGCCCGAATATCTCAAATCGAACGTCTCGCAGACCGTCAGCAAGATCGTCCTCGGCCACCTCTCACAGCGTCGTCACCAATCCTGATGCGACCGCGGGTACTTATTTTTTGCGACTTCTATCTCCCTGGCTTCAAGAGCGGCGGAGGGATGTGGATGGTCGCGAACCTCGTTGAGCGATTCGCCGACCGATATGATTTTTTCATCGTTACGCGCAACTACGACAGCAAAGGCGACCGCCGCCCGTACACGAGCGTCCAAACCGATCAGTGGAATACTGTAGGACCGGCCCAAGTTTTCTATTTTGCGAAAGGCACGCTGACGATCCACAAAGCCTCGGAGCTTCTTCTAAGCGTAAAACCCCACATCGTCTACCTAAACAGCGCCTTTAGCATGCCCGTAAGGCAATTTTTACGTGCTCGTCGAAAGGGTGTTGGGCGAGAGCTCCCGGTGATCCTCGCTCCGTGCGGTGAGATGTCTGACGGTGCGCTTGCCGTGAAGCCTTTCAAGAAGAAGCTGTTTCTGAAGCTCGCCCTCGCGTCAGCTCTTTATAGAGACGTGATCTGGAAAGCGTCCTTCGATGCCGAGGCCAAGGAGATCCGCCACGTGATCGGCCAGTCAGCCGAGATTCACGTCGCCGCAGATATCGCTCCGAAATCTGTCCTTCCAGACTATGACGACAGCTGGAAACCGGAAAAGGAAATCGGGCACGTTCGGTTGGCATTCTTCTCTCGCGTCGTGCCCAAAAAAAATCTAAAGTTCCTCCTGGAGTGCCTTTGCGAGATCCGCAGCGGCCGGATCGCTCTCGACATCATTGGCCCGCTGGAGGACCTTCAGTATTGGGCTGAATGCCAGGAGCTCATATCGCAGCTGCCCGATAACGTGAGCGTCGCCGTTGCGGGCTCATTCGAGGACCAGCGCGATGCTCTAAGGCGATTGGCCGGGAGCCATTTTTTTGCGATGCCGACATTGAATGAAAATTTTGGCTATGTCTTCCTCGAGGCGATGGCCGCGGGATGTCCCGTTATTATCAGTGACCGGACGGTCTGGGAGGACCTCGAAGAAAAGCACGTCGGCTGGCGTGTCCCACTTGAGGACCGAGCCGCTTACATCGCTCGAATAGAGCAATGCATCGCGATGGACTCTGCGCAATATATGCAGATGTCTCGGCGCGCACGCGAGTACTCTAATGAATGGTTATCCAGGCCTGAGGCTGAAACCGCGAATGCCAACCTTCTCCGCTACGCTATGTCGCGATCCTTCCGATCGACTTCAGCTTCTGTTTGAGGGCTCTCCCTAATGGCTGTCGATACGCAGAAGTCTCGCCTCTGGATAGTTTCGGAGCTTTATTACCCGGAGCTGACCTCCACGGGGTACTACATCACGGCTATTGCCGAGTCCCTTGCGAGCGAAGCGGACGTATGGGTTATCTGCGGCCAACCAAACTACTCCGCACGGGGTCAGCTTGCAAAAAAAAACGAGGAGCGAAACAACGTCAAGATCGCTCGCGTCTGGGGTCTTCGCCTGGATAAGAACGTTATCGTCTTCCGCCTACTGAACATGCTGACGCTCTCGCTGGCGGTGCTGATCAAGTCGCTGACATCCTTCAAAAGTGGCGACACGGTACTCGTCACCACGACGCCGCCGGTTCTCCCTATCGTCGCTGCCCTTGCTGCTCTGATGCGCGGAGGTGGTTACACCATCCTTATCCATGATGTCTATCCGGAGGAGCTTTATGCGACGGGTATTCTGCGAAAAGGTTCCGTCCTCAGCACCTTGATAGAGCTAGTCCAGCGCTGGTCGTACAAACACGCAAGCTCGCTCATCTGCGTTGGGCGGGATATGAAGGAGCTCCTCGAGAAGAAGATCGGTGACCTGAATGTCCCGATATTCTTTATCCCGAACTGGGGCGAGACGGACGAGATCAAGCCGGAGCCGCGGGAGCAGAATCGCCTTCTAAAGGAATTGGGGCTTGAAGACAACTTTGTCATTCTCTATGCCGGCAATTTTGGCAGACCGAACGATCTCGAGACCATCGCGTCCGCTGCTAAGAGTCTTCGAGGCGAGCAAAAGGTGCAGTTCCTGTTTATCGGTGCCGGAGCCCGCGAGAAATGGCTGCGCGAAGTAACGGCAGACCTGTCGAACGTACTGATCCTCCCGCCTATGCCGCGCAGCGAGCAGCAACTCTTTTTGAACGCCTGCGATGTGGCCATAGCATCGCTCGTAAACGGGATGTGGGGAGCTGCTGTCCCGAGCCGGATCTACAACTACCTCGCAGCAGGGAAGCCGATCCTCGCCATCTGCGAACCGGGTTCCGAGATGGCACGCCTCCTCGACGAGGACCACGTCGGTAAATGGGTCAAGCCTGATGACGCAGACGGATTTGTCCAGGCGATCCGGGAAATCCTAGACTCCCCCGAGACACTATCGCTGATGGGTCGTAATGCACGTGCCTCAGCAGTTAACAAATACTCACCAGCAGCCGTTCTCCCGACGTTTCGAGAGGTCCTCATCAACACGAAAATAGTCCGGGGCGACTCCACTGTGAGATAATCCTCGGCTTGGAAATGAGTTCAGGTATTGCTCGTCCTCATAATTGATCCGTTTGCTTTTTATATCCGGAATAATCCTTTTTGTGCTCGTCTTTGGCCTCTCGTACATCGGAGTCGTCCTCGTGCGCCGGGCGGGGATAAGGCGAAACAGGTTCGCACATCCCAACGAACGCAGTCTCCATGTCGATCCGGTGCCCTATGGAGGCGGTCTCGTGATCGCACTCATCTGTATCGCGGCATATCTGCCGATCTCGTATCTGGTTCTCAACACCTTCTCGTGGGGATATTTCGCGGGGGCGGTGTTGATAACCCTGATCAGCTACCTCGACGACATAAATAAGCTGGGTTCGCCTCTCAGGCTTGCGGTGCATAGTTTGGCCGCGATCCTGCTGATCCTGGATCTCGATACGTGGCATGGCATCACGATGCTCGGCGGGCTGCAGATGGGGAATTGGGCGTACCTTCTCACCTTCATCTGGATCGTGTGGATGGTGAACGCGTATAACTTCATGGATGGCATCGACGGCCTCGCTGGGCTGCAAAGCGTTATCGCCGGCACAGGTTGGCTTGCTCTCGGATATCTCTTGAACATGCCTGCGCTCTACTTGCTGGGCGGGGTGATAGCGGCTTCGAGTTTAGGTTTCCTGCTCCACAACTGGCCTCCTGCGCGCATCTTCATGGGTGATGTCGGTAGTGCGTTCCTTGGATACACGTTTGCGGCTCTTCCGCTCCTCGCCAGACACATGGCAGAGCGAGCCTGGGATCTGCTTCCCATCGCCGCCGTTCTTTTCGTTTGGTTCTTTGTTTTTGACTCCGTCATGACTCTCTTCCGCCGGCTCCGGAGGGGTGAGAATATATTCATGGCCCACCGGGAACACCTCTTTCAGCGGCTTGTCGGCTCCGGGTACACTCATCGAAGCGTGACCATCCTCTACGCCGTACTCGCAAGCACGTTGGCTGCCTCCGCGATAGTCTCTGTTGCCTATCGGGAAGAGATAGGTCTGCCAATGTTTCCGGTCGTCGCCCTGTTAACACTCGTGCTGCTCGGCATCTGCGTGAAGCGAGGAGTCCTTTTTCGAAAGATCGCATAAATGCCGCATCAACGATTTGAATCTTTCGGCGTGCACCTGAACTTCGTCTCGGATGACACCAATCTTCTGAAGGAAGCGACGGACTACGCGCGCTCATCGCTTCTCGGCCATTTCCGGCTATTAGATAATGGCCACGATGACCTTACGTTTGAGCTTCGAAGATCGGGCCGAAATTACCTGCTTGATCGCAATGGTGTCGAGGTCTCGCGCGGTCCCACTCGTAAAACGTTTCTAAAATACTTTGAGGCGGTGGTGCGGTTGAGCGTCGCGGAGTTCTCGCCGGACTTGGTCTTCCTGCATGCCGGATGCGTTAGCTGGCGGGGCAGAGGTCTTGTCCTGCCCGCGAACAGTTTTCAAGGCAAATCGACACTCGTTAGCGAGCTTGTGCGCGCGGGTGCCGAGTATTACTCGGATGATTTCGCGATCCTCGATCAAAAAGGTCGCGTACACCCTTTTGCGAGAAAGATCTCAATGAGGACCCGCGAAGCCAAGTACTCTCAGTACGAGCTCGATCCCATCTCGTTTGGCGGGGTGATCGGGCACCGTCCAGTGCCCGTGGGAATGGTATTTTTAACGACCTTTCGACCGCGATCCCACTGGAAACCACGGATCTTCACCCGCGGCGAAGGTATTCTCCACACGGTCCCATTCACCCTCCCGATGAACCGAGCCCCAGAGCGCTCGCTAAAGGCCTTGAAACGGCTTGCGCAAAATGCCATAATCGCTACCAGTGACCGGGGCGATGCCCGTCGGACCGCAAAGCTATTGCTCAACTTCTTTGATTTGAACGTGAAGTGAGATAGAATTGACTGTCCTAATTGATTTGAATTAGACGATCCGGAGTAACCCGGTAGACGTCACTGGCTGATATAGTTTTACTTACTTCAGGGAGGAGAGAGACATGGAGATGAATCCGAAGGCCCGCCAAAATGGCCTTGTAGTTCAGGAGATGCCTGATGAGGTGCTTGTTTATGACCTCGATACAAATAAGGCCCACTGCTTAAATAGTTCTGCGGCGCTGGTTTGGAGATCTTGTGACGGTAATCGATCGGTCTCGGACATCGTCCAGGAGTTTGAGCGGTCGGGTCTCGGAAAGGCGAGCGAAGATCTCGTCTGGCTCGCGATCGACGAGCTTCAGGAGAAGCATCTCATGGAGAATGAGGTCAAGCCGAGCTTTAGCGGCCAATCGCGCCGGCAGGTTTTAAAGACGATCGGCCTTGCTTCAATGGTCGCGGTTCCGGTGATCGCGTCACTTGTGACACCGCAGAACGCACTCGCCTCTGTCTCATGCGCGTGCACAACCAACCTGCAGTGTGGAGGCGCATGTCCCGCCACCTGTAACGGGGGACTCGGCGTTTGCCAGTAAGAAAGTCGTAAATAGTACATTCTGCAAAAGGCCTCTTGCGAGGCCTTTTGTGTTTTTCAAGACCGGATGATAATTATCTCGCTACATGCTGCCAGTAACTGTGGACGAGCTCGAAAATGAACGTCGGTGGGCTGTGCTTCAGGCGCGCGTGCAGGAGATGAACACTCTCCGAGCGGTCGAGGCGTACCGGTCGCACGGGCTTGATCCCATCGTCATCAAAGGCACGGCCGCGGCCCGCTATTATCCATCCGGGGTGACGCGTTTTTCTGCAGATGTCGACCTCGCCTTCGCTCGAGATCAATTTGCTCGGGCGCAGGAGGTTCTCAAGAATAGAATGAGTCCCGCGGTCGCTGTTGACATCCACCGTGAGCTTCGTCATCTAGATACCCTTCCATGGGAGGATCTGCTTGAGAATTCCATAGAGCTACAGCTTGCGGGAGGCTCGATTCGCGTTCTGCGTCCAGAGGACGATCTCCGCGTACTGTGTGTGCATTGGCTGACTGACGGTGGAGTTTACAAAGAAAGACTTCGTGATATCTATTATGCGATCGGACGAAGGAACCCCGACTTCGATTGGGAACGCTTTCTCGCCGTTGTCAGCCCGCGTCGGCAGCGGTGGATAGAGTGTGTCCTCGGTCTCACCGCCAAGTACCTGGATCTTGACCTAAAGGGAACTCCTGTAGAGGGTGCAGAACGACGACTCCCGGAGTGGTTTATAAGAACGGTCGAGAACGAATGGTCTGCCGAGATCAAGCCCCAGCCACTGGAGATGAGCATCTTCGACCGTAAAATGCTCCTCGATCAGGTAAAACGCCGCATGCGACCAAATGCGATCTTCGCGACTGTGGATTGCGAAGGGAGCTTTGATGCCCGTACTCGTGTGTTTTACCAGATAAGGAACGGCATCGGGCGAATACCGTCGTCTGTACGTCGCATCACCTCAACCCTAAAGGCCAGGCGACAAGCCGCCAAACCCGCCAAATGATACTTGCGATCGAAGCAGCGATCGGTGGCGGCAGCCTCTGTCTCTTTGACGGCGAGATCGAGGTCGCCAATTGGATCGGGGACAGGAACGGTCTGCGGGCAGAGCAGCTCATCACGCAGATCGAGGTGATCCTTGCCTCAGCAGAGATCAATAAGAGAGATATCAAAACTGTTGTGGTGTCAGCAGGGCCAGGGAGCTTCACGGGGATCCGTATCGGCATCGCGACCGGCCTCGGTCTAAAGAATGCCCTCAACGTTCCGTTGTTTAGTATCCTCGCCCTTGAAGCAATGGCCCGTTCCCACAACCATACCGGAATGGTCGCGGTTCCGATGGGCCGCGGTACGGCGGCAGCACAGAGATTTTTCGAGGGAACGGCGAACGCTCCCCCATTCAGCGTCTCGACTGATGAGCTGTTCAATCTCGACCCTGGTAGCGCCTTGCTAGTTCATGACAAATTGGCCGCCGCTCCTGCAGATCGCTC
>JBJMGO010000239.1:0-6184 GCA_045807825.1 Pyrinomonadaceae bacterium
GCAGGTGCGTGTTGATGACGATTTCGATTTCCTCAGGTCCGCAGCCGGCGATAGCCTTTAGCGATTCTGCAAACGGACGTTCACGGCGGATGCCGTACATCTCGATCTCGCGCGGGGACCATTTCTCGCCCATACCGGTCTCGACCACGATCTTTTTCTTTCCGGTATCGACGAAGAGGCAGTTGCAGGTAAGGGTGACACGGTTTAGCTCGTCAGGAGGCGAAACTCGTTCCCATAGGACACGCGGAACAACGCCGAACATCGCTCCGCCATCGAGCCGAAACTCGGTATCCGGAATGACCTCAATTCTGTAATCGCCGAGTTGCATTGCCGTCAGCAAAAAGTAACGGGTGACAAGTTATCACACCCGTCACCCGTCACCTGTTACATATCGCCTGTTACGGCTTCTTTTTTGCGTCCGGCTTTTTTGTGTCGGGCTTCGCCGGTTTGTTTGCGTTAGCTCCGGCACCGGCACCAGCACCGGGATCCATACCTTGCGGCATGTTCTGCAGTTGCTGCTGCATACGCTGCTGCTGGAGCTGCTTGATCTGGTCGTCACTCACATCAGGGATCGCGAAGTTATCAGCGACCTCAATGTGGTTTTGCGCGACGATCTGGTCGATCAACTTCTTCTGCTTCTCGTCCTCAAGCTTTTGGCGAGCGTAATCTCGTACCGGCATCGGCCGAGCACCTTGCGGGCTCTTGTCATCCGGATCCGTCACGCCGGTCGAGATAAGGATATGGCGAACGTCGTACGTGTCGCCGCTGTCCTTGTCAGCACCCGTAGCGTTCTTATCCTTGTCCTTGGCCGCCGGTGCGGGAGCCGCTGGCTTCTTGCCTGACGGACCCAGCTTACGCTCGAGCTTCACGATGTGAAAGCCATAGTCCGTCTCTATCAGATCCGGAGCTATCTGCCCAGGCTCAAGGGCTAACGCTGCCTTCTCGAAAGCCGGCATCATCATGCCCTTTGGCGTATCCAGATATAGACCGTCCTTTCCTCGGCCGTCGCCGCCCTGTTTGATACTCGGGTCCTCGGAATACTGATTCGCGAGGGCGGCGAAGTCCTCACCGTTTTTCGCACGGGCGAGGATCTGCTGGGCCTGCTCCTTTTTCTTTGCGGGGTCGATCTCCGGATGGTCCTTGATGTACTGATCGATCTCCTCGTCAGTGACCTTTAGCTGGTCCGCGACCTTATCGGAATAGAGCCGAGCGAGGAATTGTGCCTGTTGCAGCTTTACCTGAAGATTGGTCTTTTTGACGAAGTCCGCGTCGAGTTGTCCGGCGGCGGCCTTTTGCTCGTACTCGTTGCGGTAAATGCGGGTCTTGGCAAAGATCTCGCGGGCCTGATTCTTTTGCTCGTCGGTGATGTCCTGGTTGGCGGCTTGGGGGTTCTGCGCCTTCATCACGGCGATCTTGGCGTTGAGGAAGTCGTTGAATTCGTCCTCGTGGCTGCGCGTCTCGCCAGCAGCGCTCAGGCCGATCTTCTGCATAATGCCTGTCTTGGCAGGCTGTGTGTCGTCCCAAAAAGCCTTGATCTGGTCCTCGGTAATAAACCCGAAGGCAGGCATCGGACCCTTGTCCTTGTTGATCTCGCGGTCGTAGTTGACGGCCTCGACCTCAGCCTTGATGTTTAGCAGCTCCTGCTTGTTAGACGCGTCGTCGGCCATGCCGTCGTGCTTTGCCTGGCTGGCAAATGCGAGCAGCTCCTTGAGGCTCTCGAGCTGCTGTTTCTTCATCTCGGGGTCCTCTTTGAGACGCTTGAGGACCATCGGATTTGTCTTTGCGACGTCCGATAGCAGCAGCTCCATCTCATCCTTGCTGATGGAGTTGAACGACGAGCTCTGGGCTCCGACCTTTTGTTTCCAGACGACAAGGCCGACGCCG
Organism: Pyrinomonadaceae bacterium; assembly: GCA_045807825.1. Lineage (GTDB taxonomy): Bacteria > Acidobacteriota > Blastocatellia > Pyrinomonadales > Pyrinomonadaceae > OLB17. The sequence goes on from JBJMGO010000239.1 coordinate 1,885, forward strand.
ATCGCCAGAATGACGACCACCAGGACCAGGCCCTTAGTTAAATTACTCAATGTACACTTCCTCTACTTATCTTTCTTGAAAGATGCAAAACAGACATCTTATCGCACCCACGGCAGGTTTATCCAACGCGTGAAGCCACTTGGATGGAGAGTTTTAGCGTCGGGTTTGCACCAATTCGAGCAGCACGCCGCCCGATGCAGAGGGGTGAACAAAGGCGACGAGGCAATTCTCGGCACCGATGCGAGGGGTTTCGTCGATGAGGCGCATGCCTTTTGCCTTGAGGTCACGGAGCGAAGCCTCGATGTCCTCGACCTCGACGGCGATGTGATGAATGCCGCCGCCGCGTTTCGCAAGAAATTTGCTTATTGGCGAGTCTTCGCTCGTGGGCTCAAGGAGCTCGATGCGGCTCTCGCCCAAGGGCAGTATCGCCACGCGGACCTTTTGGTCCTCGACAAGCTCGGTGTGTACATTCTCAAGGCCCAGAGCGTTCTGCCAGAAGGCCAAAGCCTCGTCGATGCCTCTGGTGGCGATACCTAAGTGGTTGATCTTCATCGGTTTACAAGCTGCTCGACTGCCGAATATGGATCCAGCGTCTTCGCCGCGATCTGGCCCGCGAGCTCATCGAGGCGTGTTCCGGTGCCGTTGCGGCTCATAAGGTCGGCGAGCAGTCGCTCTTGGAGCAGCTCGGTCAGTCGCCAGCGGGCGATGGCGCGGCGGCGGTCAAATGCGTGCTCGTTTGTGGATTGGAATTGGTTGTAGCTCGCGATGGCCGCCGAGAGGTCCTCGACACCTTTGCTTTCGGTGGCGACGGTTTTGACGATCGGCGGGTTCCACATGTCGGGGCGGTGGGCGAGCGAGAGCAGGGCCTCTAGCTCTTTTTGGGTGCGGAGAACGCCCTCGCGATCGGCCTTGTTGATGACGAAAACATCCCCGATCTCCATTATCCCCGCCTTGATCGCCTGAATATCGTCGCCCATTCCGGGCACGAGAACAACCACAGACACATCCGCTGTCTTGACGATCTCGACCTCGTCCTGGCCCACGCCGACGGTCTCGACGATCACCTTGGAGTAACCCGCGGCGTCCAGTATCGCAACCGCATCGACCGTCGCACGCGAAAGGCCGCCGAGGTTACCGCGTGTTGCCATCGAACGGATAAAGACATTCTTATCCAGCCCCAGCGTCGCCATCCTGATGCGATCCCCAAGGATGGCACCGCCGGAGAAAGGGCTTGAGGGATCGATGCACACGATCCCGATCCGTTCTCCGGTATTCTTGTAGTGGAGTGCGAGCTTGTCTACGAGCGAGGACTTTCCGGCTCCCGGTGCTCCGGTGATGCCGATAACCATTGCTTTGCCGGTGTGCGGGAAGATCGACTTCATCAACTCCGCCCCATCAGGACCGCCGTTCTCGACGGTCGTGATAGCACGGGCAATAGACCGCGGTTCCCCAGCGAGTAGTTTATCTATTAGATCGTTCACCGTCGGCAAATAGGACCTAGAGGACACATAAGACCTATGTGTCCGCTGATTTAGAATTTTCGCATCTTTCCCTCAAAACAAAAAAAAGCGGGCCCCGCGCGGGTCCCGCACAAATCTGAGGGTATTTAGGACAATTGCCGGGCTATTTACATAGCACCTTCATCGGCTGATGGGCCGTAGATCGACGGAACGGGTATATCGTTCAGTCGAAGATAAACCGAAAGCTGACCGCGGTGATGAATGATGTGGTTCATCACGATACCGCGGAGCACAGCAACCTTGGGCATTGTCATATAGACCTGATCGCCATTTCGCATTGTCCACGGCTGCATGAATGTCTCGTCGGATGTCTCGGCGATCGAGCGTCGGGCGCCGGCGACCTTTTCGTCCAGCAACTGCAGGAGTTCCTCAGTGCTCTGCGGTTCGAAAGGCTTGTAATCCATCGTTGCGAAATCCAAGCCGTCTTGCTTTAACGTCACCTCGGTCCAGCCGAACATCTCCGCTATATGTGATGCGAGCCGGCCGAACGTCATCGACTTTTCGTGGGGCTTATAGTCGAATTTGTCCGCCGGAACTCTCTCGAGGACGCTGCGGGTAACCTTTGCCTCATTCTCGAGCTCACCAAGAAATGCTGCCGCGATGCGGCCTGTGCTGGGAGCGGTACTTGTCGTCGTCATAGAAATTCCTCCAGTTTCAGTAAAAAGTTTAGAAACGGATGATAGCGCTGCTTGTCGCACGTATGCAACGTGCAACAACCGATTGTTTCATCGGAAGAGTATGTGAGGATTATACGCCTACTTTTCCACAGGCGCCACAGCTATTTTTGAACGCTTTAAAACCCTTTGAGCAGATTCTTTGCGATAACCAGCCGCTGGATCTCGCTGGTGCCCTCGCCGATGGTCAAAAGTTTAGAATCCCGCCAGTATTTCTCGGCCGGATAATCCTTTGTGTAGCCGTAGCCTCCATGGATCTGGATAGCCTCCTCAGAGACTTTGACGGCCATTTCGGAGGCATAAAGCTTTGCCATGGCCGACTTTTGCGTCACTGGCTTGCCCGCGTCTTTGGTGGCAGCAGCCTGCAGGGTCAGCAGCCGAGCACATTCGATCTGCGTCGCCATATCGGCCAGCTTGAATTGAATAGCCTGGAATTCAGCGATAGGCTTGCCGAACTGCTGCCTCTCCTTGGCGTATTTGACAGCCGATTCGTACGCTCCCTGAGCGACGCCTACGGCCAGCGCGGCGATCGAGATGCGGCCGCCGTCGAGGACCTGCATCGCCTGGCGAAAGCCCTCACCCTCGTCGCCGAGGCGGTTCTCGTCCGGGACGTAGCAGTCCTCAAAGACCACGGACGCTGTCTCGGAGGCACGCATCCCGAGCTTGTTCTCTTTTTTGTCGGACCGAAATCCCTCCATCGACTTGTCAAAGATGAAGGCTGTGATCCCGTGTGCACCCTGCGATCTGTCGGTCGAGGCAACGGCGACGAGGGTGTTGCAGGAGATCGCGTGGGTAATAAAGTTTTTTGCGCCGTTGACCTTCCATCCGCCGTTCGAGCGAACGGCTGTGGTCCGTGTACCCGACGCGTCAGAGCCGGCCTGCGGCTCCGTCAGGCCCCACGCGCCAAAGCTCTCGCCTGTGGCGAGCGGCGTCAGATACTTCTGCTTTTGCTCCTCTGTCCCGAACGTGAAGATGTGATTGGAGCAGAGGGAATTGTGAGCCGCGACCGATAACCCGACAGATCCGTCAACGCGGCCGATCTCCTCGATGATGGTCGCGTACTCGACATAGCCCATCCCCGCACCGCCGTATTGCTCCGGAAAAAGGACTCCCATCAGCCCGAGCTCGGCGAGCTTCGGACGCAATTCCTCCGGGAAATGCTGCGTCTCGTCCCACTCCATCACGTGCGGCCGGATCTCGCTCTCAGCGAATTCGCGGACGCTGTATTTGATCTGTTGCTGCTCCTCGGAGAGTTCAAAATTCATCTGATTCAATTATGGGTTGAGTCGACGTGGGTTGGCAAAGGGAGCGGACCTCAGCGGTCTCTGCGTCTTTTTCTCTGCGGTCTCTGCGTTGACCGAGCGTCGGGCCCTCTGAATTGATCCCAACGCCGAGGGCGCAGAGAGGGACGCAGAGGACGCAGAGGGCGTGCTAGGCTGTGTTTGTATGGCTCATCCCAATCTTCTGACTTCGGACGACGACATTCGAGAGATGCTCGAGGGCACGCACCGGATCGCCGTCCTCGGTATAAAGCCTGAGACGCACTCGGGTCAGCCGGCGTTTTATGTCCCTCAATACATGGCGGCGGCGGGCTGCGAGATCATTCCTGTGCCGGTGTATTACCCTGAGGTGACAGAGATCATGGGACGACCCGTGTATCGCGACCTGCGTGAGGTGCCAGGTGAGATAGACATGGTCAATGTCTTTCGCAGGAGCGAGGACATTCCAAAACACACGGATGAGCTACTCGCCGCGCGGCCAAAGTCCGTGTGGTTTCAGCTCGGGATCAGGAACGACGGGGTCGCGGAGAAGCTTGCCGACGCCGGCATAAAGGTCGTGCAGAACCTGTGCCTGATGGTCGAGCACCGGGCGTTGCTGCGGTGAGATCAGGTGTTACGCACCGCCGGATCTATGCCATAATTGGCCAATGACGAGCGTTAAAGAGATCGAACAGGCTATCGAAAACCTGCCCAAGAGTGATCTGGCGGAGCTCTCTGCATGGTTCGAAAAATATGAAGCTGAGATGTGGGACAGGCAGTTTGAGGCTGATGTTACTGCGGGGCATTTCGACCAACTGAGGGCTGAAGCGATAGCGGATTTCCAGAC